>NZ_BAABRU010000022.1 GCF_039545135.1 Herpetosiphon gulosus
TCGCTTCGATCGAGTGGGTATGCGTCATCGCATGCAGCAACACCCGCCACAGGTCAGCAGTCTGGCAGCGATAGCCAGAGGCCGATACGGGAAGGTGCGCTTGGACAATCGCCATGGTATCATCAAGCACACGCTGGCTGGTTAAACTGGTCAACGCGGTCATCACTGGTTCTCCTGGGTCTGATTGGTTGGATAGCACCCCAAGCATACCCGATCAGGGAACCAGTGATGATTTTAGCGTTCAAACGAGAAATGGTGACATACTGATGACAAGAGCTATAAACAAATCTTCTGGCCATTGATCGACCCGACTGCTCAACATTGTTCGCAGCAAACTATACTTCCACAGGCGTGGCAGGTTCTGGATATGCTCATTGACTGATTGCCCTTCCGTAATGGTACTCTCACGACACCGATCCAAATCGAGTACATAGAGTCGGGTACTGGGATCAAAGCGGGTTTTCTGTTCGCCATAGTCTCCCGCATCCAAGACCTGCCACAGGGTTGCCCAATTCTCGGCCAGCGCCAAGTGGGTGATGTAGTGATATCGCGCTTCACCATGGCCACCGCTGACCTGCTCCACCGGCTCGTCCTCGCCAGCATCCAGCCCGTCATCGCCGCCAATCCCGTGGCCCTGCCCATCCTCCAACGCTTTGCCAGCGTGCGCGTCCATGACAGCACCGCTATCGGGTTGCCCGATGCCCTTACCCGCACCTGGCGCGGCTGTGGCAATGCGACCACGGGCGGCGGAGCCACCCTCAAATGTGGTGTTCAGCTCGATGTGCTCACGGGCGCGATCACCGCGCTTGATTTGGTCAACGGACGGGCCGCGGAGCGGGAGCGCCCGATCCAGCAGCGCGATCTGCCGCCGGGGAGTTTGCTGCTTGCGGATCGTGGGTTTTACCATCTCGAGCGGTTGCACCACCACGACCAGCAGGGGGTCTTGTGGATCACCCGCCTGCCCAGCAATGCCCTCGTTGCCTATCCGGGGCATGCGGTGCAGCCGTTGGCCACGTTTGTCCGCGAGCTTGGCCCGGTGACCACGTGGGATTGTGCGATCATTGTTGGCAAGGAGCAGCAGGTGCATGGTCGGCTGGTTGTCACGCGGGTGGCGCGGGCCGTTGCCGATCAGCGACGGGCACGGATTCGCTAGCATGCCCAGCACCAGCATCGGATGCCATCGGCGGCAGTCTTGGCGCTAGCCGACTGGAATGTGGTGATGACGAATGCGCCGCGCACGCTGCTCAGCCCGACCGAGGTCTGGGCGTTGGTGCGCGTGCGCTGGCAAATTGAACTGCTGTTTAAGTTTAAGCTGTGGAAAAGCCATGCGCGGATCGATGACTGGCACACGGCCAATCCAGCGCGGGTGCTGTGTGAAATCTACGCCAAATTGATTGGGCTGGTGTTTCAGCAATGGCTGCTGGCGGCGAGTAGTTGGCATGATCCGGAAGGGCTGCGGCAGGTCTACCAAGCGCCGACGCGTGAACTGGCCGAAACCAAGCTGGCTGGAGCTGGGCGAACGCTGGGGCGGGCAGTACGCCATGGCGGTGCGGTGTTGGGAGCGAGCGTGGGAGGAGCTGGCGACGATGTTCGACTATCCGCCCGATATTCGGCGGCTCATTTATACCACGAATGCCGTCGAGGGGTATAACCGTCAGCTGCGCAAGGTAACGAAAACCAAGGGGGCATTCCTGACGGTGGAGTCGGTGCGGAAACTGCTGTACTTGGTGAATCGCGATATCACCGCAAAATGGGTCACGCTGCCGAACTGGGCACGCATTCGCAACCAATTGGCCATTCGCTTTGACGGACGCTTTCCGGGGTCATGAGGCGAAATACACAATCTACTTGACAGTCCCGTGCGAACCCAGGTGTTCAATGGTGATTGGGAGGCGACCGTTCGCGGGTGGTATGCGGGTTTCCGGTCTGAACCGATGATTGCCCCATCGCTGCCGTTATCGGGGTAGTACTCCCGACTTTTTTGTGGTCTCCCTTTACGCCGACCTTGGCACGCTCAATTGGCAAACGCATTGGCTTCGATAGCGTTTTGGCTATGGCATAATCGTTGAACTAACCTTTGAGGAGGCCAAGAAGCACAATTTCTCTACCTACTGAGCGTAAGCCAGCCGTCCTAACTACTCCTCAAGCGAACTAGGCAGTAGTTAGGACGGCTATGATTTAGCCGTCCATCAAGGGTTTCTGGTGTCGGATACGAACCAGTTATAGGACGATCACTAAGCGAATAACTTGATCGAGTTTGAGGTTTTGGCCATGATTCCATGCTTCGCGCCAAACGTGGCTTGGTTGTTGATTTTGCAGCCACATGCCAAATTGTTGCGACCGTGCTTGATCGATCGGTGGATGCGGTAATTGACGCTGTTCGCGTTGAAACCAAGCATAACTTAGCAGATGGGTTGCAGCCTGATGCTTTTGATCATAGGCCAGCAGCGCTGCGAATTCTTCTAAACAATGCAAGACGTTTTCTTGATTATCGTGCATTTGCCAAAGTTTGAGGCTTTGTTCGAGGGCATTACGGGTTGGTTGATAATGGCCTAAAGCTCGCTCGGTTTGGGCGATCCGCAGCCACGAAACCGCAATATCACCCTTGATGCCAAGCTGTTGGCGTTCGATGAGGCTTTGTTGATGCCAGGTTAATGCCTCGGTGTAAGAGCGTTTGTAAAAGGCTACATGACCTTGTAATGATTGATACCACGACAATCGAAAAGGATCAAGGCGTAATTGTGGTGAATGCCCAATCAGATCAAGGTAATGGCTGGCTTGCTCAAGATCGTTGAGGTAGATATTTAATTGAGCCAGCAGCAAATGATTAATGCTCAAAAGCCAATACTCAACGCTCGAATCAAAATAGCTTAGGCTTTGGTTGAGCCAGCGGGTTGCCTGCACATATTGATGTTTGCGCATCATAATTAACCCGAGCAATAGCCGACATGTGGCAATTCCCTGCTGATCATTCAGTTGTTGACATAAATCGAGGGCACGTTCAAGGTAGCCCAATGGTAGATCAAGGCAATGATGAATATTGGTTACGATGCCTGCACCAAGTGCCGCCCGCGCCTGAATTATTGGCGAATCGACATGGTTCAAGGCTTCATCGACCGCACTAAGCCATTGCCAAGCCTCCATAAAGTGACCATGACCATACCAAAATTGGCTAAGCGCTGCAAAGAGCCTTAAGAAGCCACTATACTGTTGTTGGTTGAGACACAAACGTAACACTGCTTGCCAATGATGAAACTCAGACTCAAGCTGCTCTAGGAGCCGAATTTGGTCGTTGCCACGGAGTTCGCGATCGATTTTTTCGGCTAACTCCATATAATAATTAATGTAACGTTGGGTGTAATAATGCGTTTGTTGCTGCTCAGACAACAGGCTGGCAGCAAACTCGCGAATTGTCGCCAACATGCCAAAGCGTGAATTACCTTGCGGGTCGGGGCGATGAATAACCAGACTTTTGGCAACTAAGCTGGCCATACAATCGAAAATATCGTCGTTCGAGGGCACTAAATCAACACAAACCGCCACAATCGCCTCAAAATCACTATCGGTCGCAAACACACTGAGCCGCGCAAAAATCTGTTGTTCGTTGCTATCAAGCAGTTGATAGCTCCATTCAAGCGTGCGCCGCAGGGTGCTTTGATGGGCTGGAGCATCGCGCATGGTATTGGTTAAGATGCCAAGCCGGTTGCTTAAGCGGGCAAGGAGTGTCGTCGGGGTAACGAATTGGGTGCGCACAGCCGCCAATTCGATGACTAGTGGCAAGCCATCAAGATGTTGGCAAATGTGGGCAATAATTGAGGCTTGGCTATCGTTGATTTGCCACTCATGGTTGCTGGCTTGAGCACGCTGGCAGAAGAGTTGCACGGCTGGGTTTTGCCAAATGGCGCTTAAATTGCTGCTCTGCGGGTCGGGTGTAGGAAAGGGATGCAGCCAAAAGAGATGTTCGATGCGTAGTTTTAGGCTGGTACGTGATGTTACCAGGATTTTCAAGCCGCTGCATTGAGCCAAGATTTGGGCTAAACCAAGATTTATTTCGGCTAAATGCTCACAATTATCTAAAATTAATAGGCTACTTTTCTGGCCAATTAATGCACTAATTTGTTCGAGCAAAGTCATCAAGCTATTGGCCGAACGCCCAAGCATGTTGGCAATATCGACCCAAAAATCAGCAATAGTTGTACATTGAATACCCTCAACATACCAAACTCCATCGCAAAAATGGCCGAGGCTTTCCCAACCTACTGCCTGAGCAACCCGCGTTTTGCCAACCCCAGGCGGGCCAATCACCGTAATCAAGCGATGTTGAGGGTGTTGTAACAAGTTGGTGAGCGTCTCAACCTCACGTTCGCGGCCAATTAAAGGGTAGGGCAGCATTGGCAACGTATGTGGAGTGGTTGCAACCGCTGGTTTAGGCTTGGCGACATGCGGTTGGAGATGCTCCAGATGGTGCGGTAAGGAGAGTGCTTGTAAGGCGGTATCGGAGCTTGCAAAGTCATGCAAGATACGCATATCGCTGGCTGGTAATTCGAGCACTGCTGCGAGCCGCTCTAAAAATGCTGCTGATGGCGCTAACCCACGTTCAACTTTGCGATAGGTGACCGTGGCATAATTCAGTTGTTCGGCAAATTGGTCTTGGCTATACTGTAATTCATGGCGTACATGACGGAGCCATGCAGCAAACGCTTGGCGTTGCTTCATTGCATTTCTGCCTCCTGAGTGAATTCTGCATTCTACCCATCAAATCTGTGCATTGGAACAATTCAGCCACTCGTCAGCCTTGGAATGATTAATCATGAATGACCTGCTGGTGACGCACAGCGAATCAACACACTCACCCATCTTTTAATGATCATTTACTACCGCCTGTAATCATCGTTCAGATCAGTGTTCCAAAACAAGATCACCAGCGATACTTTAAGCGATACCCTAAAACGATCACTTTAAGCGCCTATCAATATCAGGTTAATAGCTGTTGTAACCATGGTTGCTATGGTGTAATGCCTTGCAGTTGAACAGTGTGAGGTTGTTATGCTTGATCATGATCTGGTGTTGGAGGCGGGTGGTAGTTCTACGACGATTCAATCCAAACCTGCAAGTTTTGTTGAAATTATTCTTCAGCGGGCACAAACGACTCCTGAAGCGATTGCGCTTAATTTTTATACGGCTGATGGCTACCGTACTAGTCTATCGTATGGCTTATTGGCACAGCGTTGCCAGGCAATTGCCGCCGTTTTGCAACGTATTACCAAACCAGGCGATCGGGCCTTGTTATTATACCCGCCCGGCTTAGGTTATGTTGAAGCATTTTTCGGCTGTTTATTCGCTGGCGTGATTGCCGTTCCAGCCTATCCACCTCGCCCCAATCGCCACGATCAACGCTTAGATGCGATTATTAGCAATGCCGAAGCGCGGGTGATGTTGGCAGCTAGCGAGGTTGTGGCTCAGCAACGAGCCTTATCACAACAATATACTGGCCTTGGCCAATTGCAATGGATCGCCAGCGATTTGGTTAATAGCCAACTGGCGAGTATGTGGCAAGCCCCCAGCATCGATACCCATGATCTGGCCTTTTTGCAATATACCTCTGGCTCAACTTCGCAACCACGCGGCGTGATGGTTAGCCACGAAAATCTGGTTTATAACTCGGGCCTGATTGCCCAAAGTTTTGGGATTACGGCTGATGATCATGTGTTTATTTGGTTGCCGCCCTACCACGATATGGGCTTGATCGGCGGGATTATGCAGCCGTTGTTTACTGGCTGTGAATTAAGTTTGATCGACCCCCTGACCTTTTTGCAACAACCACTAATTTGGCTGCGCATGATCAGCGATTTAGGTGTGACGGTCACTGGTGGGCCTAATTTTGCCTACGATTTATGTGTGGCCAAAGCTAAGCCCGAAGCTTTGGCAGGTATTGATCTGAGCCGTTTGCGGGTGGCGTTTAATGGAGCTGAGCCAATTCGCGCGGCAACGCTTGAGCGATTTAGTCGCACATTCGCCCCACTGGGCTTCAAATCTCAAGCCTTTTTGCCCTGTTATGGTTTGGCTGAGGCCACCTTGTTTGTCAGTGGTGCGCCGCATGCCGCCGAGCCAACGAGCATTACGGTTGATACCCAAGCCTTGAGCCAACATCAGGCGGTTCCGAGCATAACTGGGACGTTGTTGGTTAGCTCTGGCGTGGTGGCCGCGCCGCAAGTTGTGGCGATTGTCGATCCTGAGCAAGGCCAAATTTGTGCCGATGGTTGGGTTGGCGAGGTCTGCATTCACGGGCGCAGCATTGCCCATGGCTATTGGGATAACCCTAGTGCGAGCGAGGCAACCTTTCGATTGATGCTGCCTGATGGGCGCGGGCCTTTCTTACGCACCGGCGATCTTGGTTTTATCCACAACGAGCAGTTGTATATCACTGGGCGGCTCAAAGACCTGATTATTATTGATGGCCGCAATCATTATCCCCAAGATTTGGAATTAAGTGTTGAATTGGCACACCCTGCGATTCGCCAAGGTGGTTGTGCTGCATTTGCGGTCGATGGCCCTGACGGTGAGCAAATTGTGATTGTGGCCGAAATTCGCCGCCCCAACCAAGCTGAAGAGGCTGCCAAGGCTGTGCGTTTGGCCTTGCAACAACAACACGATTTGGCAATCGCCGATTTGATGTGGGTACGACCTGGTCAAGTGCCCAAAACTTCAAGTGGTAAAGTGCGCCGCCGCGAATGCCGCCAACGTTATTTGAGCCAAACCCTCAATACCTTGGAGGGTGAGGAATGAGTTCCACCTATAGCGCTGCGGAGATTGCCGCTTGGCTGCAAACGCAGATTGCTGAACGTTTGAAACGCTCCCCCGAACTAGTAGCACCAACGGCTCCATTTGCCGATCTGGGCCTATCGTCACGTGAGGCAGTCGGCTTAAGTGGTGATTTACAGGCATGGCTGGGGCGCACAGTTGCCCCAACCGTGCTCTGGGAATATTCGACGATTCAGGCATTAAGCAATTTTTTAGCACAGGATCAAGCGCAACTGCTGCCCTTGCCAGTGCTCAAGCCCAACCAACCCAGCGCTAGCCCAACCCCAGCGATTGCAATTGTGGCCATGAGTTGCCGCTTACCTGGAGCCAATTCGCCCGAAGCTTTGTGGCAATTGCTACTCGAAGGTCGTAGCGCAATTGGGCTTGTGCCTGCTGATCGCTGGGATCAGCAGGCCTTGTATAGTCCTGAAGCTCGCACACCAGGCAAAATCAACACTCGCTGGGGCGGTTTTCTCGAGCAGGTCGATCAATTCGATCCGCAAGTATTTGGGATTTCTGGGCGCGAGGCTAGCCGGATCGATCCACAGCAGCGTTTGGCCTTGGAGGTGGCGTGGGAAACCTTTGAGCGGGCTGGAATTGCGCCTGATCAATTGGTGGGTAGCGCGACCGGGGTTTTTCTGGGCATCAGCAGTAACGATTATGCTCGTTTGCAATTTGCCCAGCTTGACTTGCTTGATGCCTATGCTGGCACTGGCAACGCCCATAGTATCGCCGCCAATCGCTTGTCGTATGTATTTGGCTTGCAAGGCCCAAGCATGGCGCTTGATACTGCTTGCTCTTCGTCGTTAGTGGCGGTGCATCTGGCCAGCCAAAGTTTGCTAGCTGGCGAATGCGAGCAAGCACTGGCTGGTGGGGTCAATCTGATCCTCAACCCAGAGCTAAGCGTGACATTTGCTCAAGCCCAAATGCTTTCGGGTACAGGCCAGTGTCATACCTTCGATGCTGCTGCCGATGGTTATGTGCGGAGTGAAGGCTGTGGTATGGTGCTGTTGAAGCGGCTTGATGCTGCTGAAGCGGCGGGTGACCCAATTTTGGCGGTGATTCATGGCTCGGCAGTCAACCAGGATGGCCGCAGTAATGGCTTGACCGCGCCGAATGGGCAGGCTCAACAAGCCGTTATTCGTCAAGCCCTAGCAAAAGCCCAAATTCAGCCCGATCAATTAAGTTATATCGAAGCTCATGGTACAGGCACACCCTTGGGTGACCCAATTGAGGTTGCGGCATTGCAAGCAGTGCTAGGCGAACGCCAACAGCCGTGTGTACTCGGCTCGATCAAATCTAACCTTGGGCATCTTGAGGCTGCCGCCGGAATTGCGGGCTTGATCAAGCTGGTTTTGGCGTTTCAGCAGCAAATTATTCCAGCCCAAGCTAATTTTCAACAACTCAACCCGCAAATTGAGCTTGGCTCAGCCTTGGCAATCGCCACCAGCCCACAGCCGTGGTATAGCTTCGGCAGTTATGCGGGCATTAGCAGCTTTGGCTTTGGTGGAACTAATGCTCATGTGATTCTCGGAGCTGCACCGTTTCAGCCTAAGTCTTTGCCGCAACCAAGCCCAGCTCCAATCCAGTTGTTGTGCTTGCAAGCCAACAGCGAAGCAGCATTGCGTCAACTGAGCGAACGCTATCAGGCTTATTTGGCTCAAACTGATGCAAGTTTGGCCGATATTTGCTGGAGTGCCTACCACCAACGTGCCTCAATGCGCCATCGCCTAATAGTCTTCGCTACAGACAAAATACAAATGCTCGAACGCTTGCAACAAGCTGAGCACCCTCAAGCCACAGGTAGCGTCTATGCCCAGCACCACCAACCAGCGCCACGCATTGCCTTTGTCTGCTCAGGCCAAGGCAGCCAATATGTGGGTATGGCTCAAACCCTGTATCAAACTCAGCCGTTGGTGCGCCAAATTCTCGATCAAGCCAACACTATTCTCAATGATTATTTGGCGATTCCACTGCTTGATGTGTTGTATCAACCTGAACATAACGCCTTGCTGCGCGACACCCGCTACACCCAGCCCGCCATTTTTGTGGTGAGCTATGCTCTTGGTCAGCTTTGGCGTTCGTGGGGCATCGAGCCAGTCGCTTTGCTTGGCCATAGCATTGGCGAATATAGCGCGGCAGTTTTGGCTGGAGTTTGGAGTTTTGAGCAGGGCTTGCGTTTGGTCGCCCAACGCGCTCAATTGATGCATAGCTTGCCTGAGCATGGTGCAATGCTGGCAATTCGCGCTCCGCTCGAAACAATCAAGCCATTGCTCGCGCCGCATCAGCTTGATTTGGCGGCGATCAACGGGCCAAATGCAGTGGTGGTGGCGGGCAGCGAAGCAGCAATCAGCCAGTTTGCTACTCAATTAAATCAACTCAACATAACAAATAAACAACTTGATGTATCGCATGGCTTTCACTCGCGCTTGATGCAGCCGATGCTGGCGGATTTTCAGCAAGTGCTTAGTGCACATCCCGCCAATACTCCGCACATTCGCTTAATTGCCAACCTCGATGGCTCGTGGCACGAACAAGCTCCTAGCGCTGAATATTGGGCTGAACACACCCGTCAGCCCGTCCAGTTTTATCGTGGCTTGCAAAGCTTGGTTGCCAGCGGCGTGAGCCATATCCTCGAAATTGGCGGGCATAGCACATTGATCGATTTAGGTCGCCAAGCTGGGCTGCCTGATCTGACATGGCTGGCGAGTTTGCGCCGCCAACAAGCCGATTGGGAATCGCTGTATTACGCGGGGGCAACCTTATTGGCCCATGGCTGTGAACTTAATTGGGCCGCACTGAATCTCGATTATCAGCCGCAATCTGTGCTGCTACCAACCTATGCCTTTGATCGCCAACGTTATTGGTTTACGGAAGGAACTGGTATGAATCAAGCTAGCGCTCAACCAACGCCTGCTAGCGCCTCAAGCCGCCATAGCACGATTTTGGCTGAATTACGCAGCCTAACTGCCAATTTACTCCATGTCAATCCCGAGCAGATTAATGTGCATAGCTCGTTTGTCGAAATGGGCGCTGATTCGTTGGTGATGATCGATGCTGGCCGCGCGATTGAATCACGCTATGACGTGCATATTACCATGCGCCAATTGTTTGAAGATTTGGCCAGCCTTGATGCCTTGGCGCGTTTTCTTGATGCTCATGGCACGTTTGAGGCTGAGTTAGCACCCAGTCAGCCAAGCATGGTTCAGGTGGTTGCCCAACCTCAAATAGCAGTCCCATTGGCGGTTACCCCAGTTGCAGCGGCAGGCTTAGAGGCCGTGGTGCAGCAACAGTTGACCTTGATGCAACAGCAGTTAGCCTTGTTGGCAGGCCAGTCGGTGTCAACAACTCCGATTCAAGCGGCTAGTCAACCAGCTAGCCCAGCAATTGCCGCTCCTGCTGACAACCCAGCACTCAAGCCAGCACCAACCCCCGTCGCGGCTGCGTCCAAAGCCTATGTGCCCTACCAGCCAGTACGGCCAGGCTCGATTACCGCTAACGATCTGAGCAGCCAACAACAAGCCCATTTGCAGCAATTGATCAAGGATTACACCACTCGTACCGCGACTTCTAAGCAGCTAACCCAAACCTATCGCGCCCAACTGGCCGACAATCGTGAATCGGCGGGTTTTCGCTTCTCGATCAAAGAGATGTTGTATACCCTGATTTGCGAGCGCTCGGAAGGGAGCAAAATTTGGGATGTTGACCACAATCAATATCTCGATTTGACCATGGGCTTTGGGGTGAATTTATTTGGGCATCGACCTGAAATTACCACTCAAGCCTTGGCGAGCCAACTTGCCCAAGGCTATCAACTTGGCCCGCAAACTCGCTTAGCTGGCGAAGTTGCCCAATTAATTTGCCGAATTACGGGGATGGATCGGGTGGCGTTTTGCAATTCAGGCACTGAAGCAGTGCTTACGGCAATTCGTGCAGCCCGCACCACCACAGGCCGTAAAAAGATTGCGCTGTTTGCGGGCTCATATCATGGTTTTTACGATGCAACCTTGGCCACGGCTCAAGCTGGATCTGCGACAACCTCGGTTCCACTGGCTCCTGGTATTCCGCAAGGTATGGTCGATGATATTGTGGTGTTGGATTATGCCACACCTGAGAGTTTGGTCACACTTGAGCAATTGATGCCCGAATTGGCGGCAGTGCTGGTCGAGCCAGTCCAAAGCCGTCGGCCTGATTTGCAACCCAAAGCGTTTTTGCAAGCTATACGCGAATTAACCAACGCTCATGGCAGCCTGTTGATTTTCGATGAGATGATTACCGGCTTTCGAATTGCGGCGGGCGGGGCGCAGGCTTGGTTTGGCATCGAAGCTGATCTCGCGACCTATGGCAAGATTGTTGGTGGTGGCATGCCGATTGGCGTGGTGGCTGGGCGTGGCTCGACCCTCGATGCGCTTGATGGCGGCTTTTGGCAATATGGCGACGATTCTTTTCCTCAAGCCGAAACTACCTTTGTCGCTGGCACCTTCTGCAAACATCCTTTGGCCTTGGCAAGTGCTAAGGCAGTGCTGACGGCGATTGAACAGACTGGACAAGGGCTATATGACCAGCTCAATCAACAAACGACCAGCTTTGCGGCTGAAATGAATGCCTATTTTGCTCAAGCCGAAGCGCCAATTAGCGTGGTGAATTTTGGCTCGCTCTTCCGCTTCAGCTTCAAGCAAAACCTCGATTTATTCTTTTACCATTTGTTGTTGCAAGGGATTTATATTTGGGAAGGCCGTAATTGTTTCTTCTCAACTGCGCATAGCGCCGCCGACGTGGAATGGCTCAAACGCGCGATTCGCAATGCGGTCGAAGCGCTGCAAAACGGCGGATTTTTGCCCAAACCACAACGCCAATTGAACCAACCTCATCGTTTTGCCTTGAGCGAAGATCAATATCATCTGTGGGTTTTGGGCCAACTTGGTCAGCACGAGGCGATTGCCTACAATCTGCCAACGGGCTTGGAAATTCGTGGCCAGCTTGATTTGGCTCGTTTGGAGCAAGCCTTCAATCTGGTTGTGCAGCGCCATGAGGGTTTGCGCACGCTGATTGCGGTTGATGGCAAGCAGCAAATTGTCCAGCCACAACAACCAATTAAGCTCAAACTGATTGATCTTTCAACCACAGCCAATCAGCAGCAAGCACTCGATCAATGGTTTACTCAACATAATCAACAGGTGTTTGATTTGAGCCAAGCCAACCCGTTGCGCTGCAAGGTTGCTCAACTTACCTCAGATCGCTATGTGCTGAGTATTGTGGCCCATCACTTATTGGTTGATGGTTGGTCGGTTGGGGTAATTTTGCAAGAAGTTGCTCAAATCTACCAAGCCTTGAGTGATGCTCAAACGCCGCAATTGGCCCAGCCTTTGCAGTTTCGTGATTATCTGTCTTGGAAAGCTGGCCGCGATCTGACTGGCCAAGCCAATTTCTGGCAAGCGCTATTTGCTGAGTTGCCAGCCCCATTGGCCTTGCCAACCGATTATCCGCGCCCAGCGCTCAAAAGCTATGTTGGCCAACGAGTAATGCAGGTGTTTGATCCAGCCAGCTATCAAGCCTTGAAACAACTAAGTCGTCAATCGGGTGCGACCTTGTTTATGGTGCTGTTGGCGGGCTATCAGTTGTTGTTGCATCGCCTGACTGGCCAAGCCGATTTGGTGGTGGGCATTCCGGCGGCGGCCCGTTCGTTTGAGGGCAGCGAAACAATTGTCGGCTATTGTGGCAATTTGCTGCCCTTGCGCAGCCGCTTACAAGCTGAGCAGAGCTTTAGCGACTATCTGCATCAAACCCGTCAGCATTTGTTTGATGCCTACGAAAACGAAGATTATTCCTTGGCCCAACTGTTGGCAGTGTTGAACCCTGTGCGTGATGCTAGTCGCTCGGCGATTGTTGAAACCTTGTTCAACTTCGAGCCGCCAACGCCAGCTCCCAACTTTGGTGGGCTTGAAACTAGCTTTGTACCCCAATCGATTAGTGCGACTGCGCTTGATCTAAGCGTCAATGTGTTGGAACTGAATCAACAATTGGTGGTGTACTGCGATTACAACAGCGATTTGTTTGAGCAGGCCACGATTGAGCGTTGGCTGGGCCATTATCAAACACTCTTGTTGAGTGCCGCTCAGCAACCAACCAGCCCTGCCGAACGCTTAGACTTGTTGAACTCCGATGAAGTGAACTTACTGCTTGAAACCTGGAATGCCACAACCAAGCATGTGCCATTCGATCAGGTTTATAGCCAATTATTTGCTGATCAAGTGCAGCGCACCCCCACTGCGATTGCGGTTAGCGATCAGCACACTAGTTACAGTTATCAAGCGTTGGAGCAACGTGCTAATCGCTTGGCCAACTATTTGCAGAGCTTGGCAATCGGTACGAATCAGGTTGTGGCAATTCTAGCTGATCGCTCCTGCGATTTTGTTAGCGCGGTTTTGGGCGTGTTCAAGGCTGGCGCGGCCTATTTACCGCTCGATTTAGAGCATCCGCCACGGCGTTTGGCTCAAGTTTTGCAACAAAGCCAAAGTCGTTTAGTACTTGTTGGCGAGGCTTGGCAGGCTACCTTGGCCGCAGCGCTGAGCATTTTGCCCAGCGATCAACGCCCGATGTTGGTGCTGCTTGAACAAGCCTTCAATCCTGAATTATCCAGTGAAGCACCAGCGATTCAAGCCCAAGCCAGCAATTTGGCCTATGTAATTTATACCTCTGGCTCAACTGGCTTGCCCAAAGGAGCCATGATCGAACAACGCGGCATGGTCAATCACCTGTATGCTAAGATTGTCGATTTACACCTGACGGCGGCTGATCGGGTGGCGCAAAATGCCCGTCAAAGCTTTGATATTTCGGTTTGGCAGATGCTGGTAGCCTTGTTGGTTGGCGCAGAAACCCAAATCTACCCCGATAGCATTGCGCGTGATCCGGAAGTGTTGCTGAGCTATGCTGAGCAACAAAAAACTACGATTTTGGAAATTGTGCCCTCACTGCTGGGTGCATGGCTGACAATTTTCCCCAATCGAGCCAATGATTTACCCAGTTTTGATCAATTACGCTGGCTCTTGTTGACTGGCGAGGCCTTGCCGCCGCCAGCCTGCCGCGATTGGTTCAAGTGGTATTCCACCATTCCCTTGATGAATGCCTATGGCCCAACCGAATGCTCCGATGATGTGACCCATCATGTGATTCGCGCGGCTCCGGCGGCGCATGTGGTGCATATGCCGATTGGCCGTCCGGTGATCAACACCCGCTTGTATATTCTCGATGGATTGTTGCAACCAGTGCCGATTGGGGTGATTGGCGAACTCTATGTTGGTGGCGTGGGCGTTGGTCGCGGCTACTTGAATGATCCTGAACGAACTCAAGCGGTCTTTTTGGCTGATCCATTTGTTGCTGCTGGGCGTTGTTATCGCACTGGCGACGTGGCCCGCTATCGCAGAGATGGCACAATTGAATACTTGGGGCGGATTGATCATCAAGTTAAAGTTCGCGGCTTTCGGATTGAGTTGGGCGAAATTGAAGCGGCTTTGGCGCAACATCAGGCAGTGCATCAAAGCATTGTCACGGCCACCCCGAATGCTCAAGGTCAATTGCGCCTCATTGCCTATGTGGTTTCTAAAGCCACTGATCAACCAGCGGAACAGGCTACCAGTGCTCGTTTGGAGCAATGGGATAGCGTTTGGGCTGATACCTATGATCAACTGAGTGCTGGCGAACATGGCACGATCAACACAATTGGCTGGAACGATAGCTATACCCGTCAACCCTTCTCGGCAGAGGCCATGCACGAATGGAGTTGGGTCACAGTCCGTAATATTTTGGCCCAACAACCAAGCCGAATTTTGGAACTTGGTTGTGGAACGGGTATGTTGCTGTTGCCGCTGGCTCCTTATTGTTTGAGCTATCGCGGCCACGATATTGCCGCCGAAGTGTTGGCTTACGTCCAACAACGGCTTGATCAACAAATTCATGATTGGCCGCATGTCAGTTTGGCTCAGGTTCCCGCTCACGACTTTAGCAGCATCGCCCCACATAGTGTCGATACAATTGTGATCAACTCGGTGGCTCAATATTTCCCTAGCATCGAGTATTTGGTGCAGGTGTTGGCGGCTGGGCTTGATGCGCTGGTGGCGGGCGGGCGAATTTATCTTGGCGATATTCGCAACTTGAGCCTCAACCCATTGCTCCATGCCTCGATTCAGTTGTTTCAAGCGCCAAATGAGTTGGCGGTGGAACAAATTGCTCAATTGGCGCAACAGCAGCATTTGCGTGATCAAGAGTTGGTGATCGATCCAAGCTTTTTCTATGCGCTACAACAGCAATATCCGCAAATCAGCCATGTCGAGCTTGTGCTGAAACGCGGGCGAATTCACAACGAACTAACTCGTTTTCGCTATGATGTGGTGCTGCATGTGCAACGCCCAAGCCTCGATGTGCAGCCGCATTGGTTTGATTGGCAAGCTGATGGTTTGAGTTTGAGCCTCGTGCGTCAGGTGCTTGAGCAAAGCCAGCCCGAAGCACTGGGAATCGCCAATGTACCCAATAGTCGGCTGAGCGAGGCTTGCGGTTTGTGGCAAGCTCTGCATGCATCGGAGCAACCAGCGACTGCTGGCGAGTTGAAACAAGCCATGCAACCATTGGTATTACAAGGCATCGACCCCGAAGATTGGTATAGCTTGCATCTGAATGGGCGCTACCGAATTAGCGTAACCTTGGCCCAAAGCGGCGAAATTGGTTGCTACGATGTGCTGTTTTATGCCAATGCCAAGCTGGCGGATGCTGGTTTGCCACGCCAAATTCAAGCCCTTGCCAGCCCACGCAAAGCTTGGTCGGCCTATGCTAACAACCCACTTCAAGAGAGCCAATCGCTGACTCAGCAATTTCGCCAACATTTGCGCCAAGCGCTGCCCGACTATATGCAGCCCGAAGCTTTCGTGTTGCTGGAGCAATTGCCGCTTACCCCCAATGGCAAGGTTGATCGTCGCGCCTTGGCGGCCTTAGAAGCGCCAATCCAAACCACGGTCTATCTGGCTCCGCGCAACCCGCTAGAGCAGCAACTTGCCAGCCTATTTGAGCAGGTGCTCAATCTGAGCCAAGTCAGCATCGATCAAAGTTTTTTTGAATTGGGTGGTCATTCGTTGACTGGAACCCAGCTGATTGGCTTGATTCGCAGCGAGTGCCAGGCCGATTTGCCATTGCGCAGCTTGTTTGAAGCACCAACCATCGCCGAACTGGCTTTGCAAGTTGCCGCTGCTCAAACTGAACCTAGCGAAATCGCTAAACCAACCGCGCTCAAGCGTCAGCGTCAACGAGTCAATCTGAATGCAACCGGCTTTGGCCAAATTGCTGAAACCAACGATGGAGGTGCGGCATGACCATGAATGAGCGTGAGGTATTTGCCTTCCCAATGTCGTTTGCTCAGCAGCGACTCTGGTTTTTGGAGCAACTTCAGCCCAATAGTGCCTTGTATCATATCGCCAGTTTGCTCGAAATTCAGGGGCCACTTGATCAGACAGCGTTGCAGCAGAGCATTAACCACATTATTGTGCGCCACGAGAGTTTGCGCACCACCTTCGGCATGGTTGATCAAACGCCGATGCAATTGATTAGCAGTGAGTTGTTGCTTACACCCATTGTCCACGATTTGCAAGCACTTGATCTTGAGCAACGCTGGTTTGTGGCGCTCGAACAAGCCAAGGCTAGTTGTTTAGTGCCATTTGATTTGAGCCAAGGCCCATTAGTGCGGCTTGAGTTGTTTCAACTTGCGCCTGAGCATTGTTTGATGGCCGTCGTACTGCATCACATTATTTCCGATGGCTGGTCGATGGAGCTATTTATCCAAGAGTTAGTGATCAGCTATGAATCCTATCGCGCTGGCTTTCATCCACAACTTGTGCCCTTGGCCTTGCAATATGCCGATTATAGCGAGTGGCAGCGCGAATGGTTGGCTAGCCCACGCCAGCAGCAACAATTGGATTTTTGGCAACAACAATTGGCCGATGCTCCCAAACGTTTGGAGTTGGCGACTGATCATCCTCGGCCTGCTCAGCAGAGTTTTGCTGGTAACACGCTGAGTTTTGGCATCCCAAGCCAACAAACTAGCCAACTGCGCAATTTGGCGCAGCAAACCCAAACTACGCCGTTTATGCTGGCCTTGGCTGTGTTTGCCAGTTTGTTAAGCCGTTATAGCCGCCAAGATCAGGTATTGATCGGCTCGCCAATTGCTAATCGCACGACTGCCGAAGCCCAACCACTGATTGGCTTTTTCGTCAATACCGTGGTTTTTAAAGTCCAACTTAGTCCTAGCCTCGATTTGCTGAGTTTGGTTGAGCAGGTTCGTGAGCAAAGTTTGGCGGTCTATGCCAACCAAGATGTGCCGTTTGAGCAGGTGGTGCAGCATTTGCAGCTTGAGCGCAATCTGAGCCATTCGCCGATTTTTCAGGTGATGCTGGCCTACCAAAATGTGCCAAGCCAGCAACTCAACATCGCCAACCTGACGATTAAACAACTACCACTCGATCTAGGCTATGCTAAGTTTGACCTGACTTTGTTTCTCGAAGAAACGCCCGCTGGTTTGGTCGGGCGCTTGGAATATAACCGTGATTTGTTTGAGCTAGCGACGATTGAGCGCTTGCGCAACCATTTCTTGCGCTTATTAGAACAAACCTTGACCCAACCAAAGCAACCGCTGGCCTACCTCAGTATCCTGAGCGATGCTGAATGTCAGCAGCTTTTAGTCGATTGGAACCAAACTCAGCAACCTTTCCCCGACCAGCTCGGCTTGCAGCATTTGGTCGAGCAGCAAGTTCAACGCACTCCTAATGCCCCGGCGATTCGTTGGAATAACCAAATAGTCTGCTATACAGAACTTGATCAACGAGCTAACCAACTGGCCCATTTGTTGCTACAACGGGGGGTTACTCAAGGCGCAATGGTTGGGGTCTATGCGACGCGTTGCCCAGAGATGGTGATGAGCTTGCTAGCAATTTTGAAGGCTGGGGCCGCTTATCTACCGCTTGATCCGGCTTATCCCGCCGAGCGCTTGCAATATTTGGTGGCCGATTCAGCCGCTAGTTTGATTGTGCAAGCCAGCCATCAAGCGCTGCCAACGCTGGTTAGCAACGCCAGCATTCTCGATGTGGTGGCTGAGGCTGAAACGCTGGCTAGCTTGCCGAACACCGCGCCAGTAGTTGATTTCGACCCGCAGCAATTGGCCTATGTGATTTATACCTCTGGCTCGACCGGCAAGCCCAAGGGTGTGCTGATTCAGCATCAAGGGGTGGTCAATTATCTACACTGGGCAATTAATTATTATCCTTTTGAGCAGGGCAATGGTGCGCCGCTGGCCTCGTCGCTGGCCTTCGATGCGACGATTACGGCTTTGTGGGGACCACTCTGTACTGGCAAAACCGTTGATTTGCTGCCTGAGCAGGATGAACTAGAAGGGTTAGCCCAACGCCTAAGCAGCGAAAACTATAGTCTGCTCAAAATTACTCCAGCCCATATGGAAGCCCTGAGTCAATTGATTGCACCTGAACAGATTGGGCCAAGCCACGCCTTTGTGATTGGCGGCGAGGCCTTGTTGCAGCAACATGTGGCCTTTTGGCAAACTAATGCTCCCAAACTGCGTTTGATCAACGAGTATGGCCCAACCGAGACCGTGGTTGGCTGTGTGATTTATCAGGCTGAAGCTGGCCAAAGCGAATGGGCGGCTGTGCCGATTGGTCGCCCAATTGCCAATACCCAGTTATATGTGCTTGATCCAGCGGGCTTGCCTGTGCCAATTGGCGTACCTGGCGAGTTGTATATCGCTGGTTTGGGGGTTGGGCGCGGTTACCATGAGCGGCCTGAATTGACCGCCGAGCGTTTTTTACAGCTTGAACAATTGGCTGCGGTTCGGACTGAACTTGCTCGTTGTCAGCAACCCCAACCAGCCTTTGAACGCTTGTATCGTTCGGGCGATTTGGTGCGCTACCTGCCCGATGGTAATCTCGAATACCTTGGGCGGATCGATCAGCAAGTCAAATTCCATGGCTTCCGAATTGAGCTTGGTGAGATCGAAGCTACGCTGGCGAGCCATGCTACTGTCCATGCTGCGGTAGCCATGATTCGTGAAGATCGGCCTGGGCATAAGCGCTTAGTGGCCTATGTGGTGGCTGAGCATGGCGCTATACGCGATACCCAAGTTCTGTTGAGCCATGTCGCCCAACAACTGCCGCACTATATGCTCCCAAGTGCTGTGATTTGGCTAGATAACCTGCCATTAACCCCCAATGGCAAAATTGATCGCCAAGCATTGCCCGCACCTGAGATCAACCAAACTCCGCTTGATGTGGCCCAAACTACCCCGCTCGATCAGCATGAAGCTCAGTTGATGGCAATTTGGCAGCGGGTGTTGGGCCTGAAGGCAGTTGATCGCCATGCCAACTTCTTTAGCCTTGGCGGCGATTCGATTTTGGTGATGCAGGTGGTCGGGATTGCACGCCAGCATGGCTTGATATTAACGCCGCGTTTGCTGTTCCAAAACCAAACGATTGCCAGCTTGGCCCAAGCGATTCGCCAGCAAACCCAAGCCAAGCCAGCGCTTGACCCTTTGAGTTTGCAGGGAGCCGTGCCACTTAGCCCGATGCAGCATTGGCTGTTTGAGCGCCAACTAGCCAACCCGGCCCATGCCAACCAAAGCATTGTTGTGAAGTTGCAAACAGGGTTTGCGACGGAGCAAATTCAGGCAGCGCTTGATCAATTAGGGCGTTTGCACCCAAGTTTGCGCTTGGTATTTACCCAAACTGAGGCTTGGCAACAAGGCTATGCTGCGGCTGGAAGTGTGCCATTGCGCGAATTGCAGCAACCAAGTTTGAATGAGCAACAAGTCTGTGATGCCGAAATACAAGCCTCGTTTAATTTGGCAACAGCTCCGTTATTACGAGCTGGCTTATGGCGTGGCACTAGTGAAGATCAATTGCTATTAGTAGCTCATCATAGCATTATCGATGGGGTTTCGTGGCGAATTGTGCTCGAAGATTTGGCCTTGTTACTCAACCAACAAGCTGTGCCAGCGGCAACCACGCCATTTAGCAGCTGGGTGGAATATTTGGTAGCACAAGCTCAAACGCCGCAGCTGATCGGCCAATTGGCTTATTGGCGCTCAACGATTGAAGTGATTGCGCCAATTGCTCAGCTTGGCACTGCGGGTGTGGTTGCTGAAGCTCAGCGCTTTCAAACCAAACTTAATTCTGAATTGACTGAGCAATTGCTGCATCACGCGCCTGAGCGTACTCGCGCTAGCGTGCCCGAATTGCTAATCGCTAGCTTGACCATGGCCTTCCAGCGCTGGTCAAATATACAACAGCTGGTGCTTGATGTTGAAAACCATGGCCGTGAATCGCTTGACCCTGAGCATGATTTCAGCCGCAGTCTTGGCTGGTTCACCAGTTTGTATCCAGTGCGCTTGGCTTTTCCCAGGGTTGATCAACCAAATGAATGGATTAAGCAGATCAAAGAAACCTTGCGAACAGTGCCTCAGGCTGGGGCTGGTTATGGCATGCTGCGCTATTTGCACGCTGATCCAGCGATTCGCGCTAGCCTTGTGCCAACCCATGCCCCAGCGATTGCCTTTAACTACCTCGGCCAGCTTGATAACCAACAAACTTTAGCTCCCTTGCAAGGGCTAAACTTGGAGTTTTCCAACCAAACCTTGGCCCCAAACAATCAACGCAGCCATGCCCTAGAAATTAATTGTTATATCGCTGGTGGTGGTTTGGTGATCGATTGGGAGTTCAATCAAGCAGTACGGGCAGCAGTTGAACAATTGGCCGAGCACTATCAGCAAGCTTTGGCGCTATTGCTGCAACTGCCAACAGCAAATGCTAGCTTGGCTCCCTCGGATTTTCCAGCGGCCCGCGTCAAGGCCAACGATCTGGATCGGCTGTTGGCACGTTTGAAAGCAAAGGGGCAATAGCGGTGGACAATATTCAGGATATTTATGAATTATCGCCAATGCAGCAGGGCATGCTGTTTCATACCATCGCGAGCCCAACTGCTGGAATGTATCTCGAACAGGTGCAATCGCGCTTGCGTGGTCAACTTGATCTCGCTTGTTTTGGCCAAGCATGGCAAATGGTTGTGGCTCGGCATACGATTTTGCGCAGTGGTTTTTTCTGGGAAGAACTTGAAAAGCCCTTGCAAGTGGTCTATGAAACGGTTGAATTGCCGTTTCAGGTGCTCGATTGGCGCAAGCTCAGCGTTGCACAACAAACCTATGAACTTGACATATTATTGGAAAATGATCGCCAACAGCCATTTATGCTTGATCAAGCGCCCTTACAGCGTTGGGTTGTGGTGCAACTAGCCGATGATCAATGGCATTGGGTTTGGACGTTTCACCATCTTTTGCTTGATGGTTGGTCGGTGGCCTTGTTGTTTGAGCAAGTGTTGCAAGCCTATGCTGCTTTGCGGCATGGTACAGCGCTTGCTCAAACACCTGCCCCAGCCTATCGCGCCTATATTGATTGGCTGCAACAGCACGATCAAGCTCAAGCCGAGCAATTTTGGCGCGGCTATTTGGCCGATTTTCATGCTGCCACGCCCTTGCCCTTGCAGCGCTCAATTCAGTTGACCCATAGCCAGCGTTTCGCTGAATATCACCAGCAGCTAACAATTGCTGAAACCAGCCAATTGCAAACATGGGCACGCCAAAGCCAAGTGACTTTGAATAATTGTGTGCAGGCGGCCTGGGCTTACCTTTTGGCCCAACATAGCCAAACCAATGATGTGGCCTTTGGCGCGACTTTCGCCGAACGTCCTGCCGAAATCCACCAAAGCGAGCAATTGATTGGCTTGTGCATCAATACACTGCCAATTCGAATTAAGCTTGAGCCAAGCCAATCACCGCAAACATGGCTGCAAACTATTCAAACTGAATATGCCGAATTGCAGCAGCATAGTGCCAGCGCTTTGGTCGATATTCAGCGTTGGAGCGAGATTGGTCATGGGGCAAGCCTTTTTGAAAGTATTGTAGTTTTCGAGAATTATCCGCTGCAAGCGACCGATGCCAGCCAAGCAGACCTACAGATTGAGCAACTGAGCCTCGCCGAACATACCAATTATCCAATTACCTTGATTGTTGTACCTGGCGAACAGCTACGTTTGAGCTTGAGCGTCGATCATTATCGCTATGATCAGGTCAATGCTGAATTGTTATTGGCTCAATTGCAGCAAATCTTGTTGAGTTTGACTACGGCCAGCAGTGTGGCCGAATTAAGCCTAGTTACGCCAGATCAACGGGCTAATTTGCAGGCATGGGGCAACTGGCAAGCGCCCGATTATGCGCCGCCCTTATGTTTGCATGAATGGTTTGCCCAGCAAGTGCAGGCACATCCCAATGCCAAGGCGGTGAGTTTCGAAGATAGCTGGCTGAGCTATACCAAGCTTGATCAGCGCAGCAACCAGGTTGCCCATGGCTTGATTGCCCAAGGTGTGACGGTTGGCAGTTTGGTTGGCTTGTGTGTTGAACGTTCACTTGAGTTGGTCGTGGGCATTTTGGCGATTCTTAAGGCTGGTGCGGCCTATGTGCCGCTTGATCCGACCTATCCCAGCGAACGTTTGGGGTTTGTGCAGGCCGATGCCAATATTCGCCATATTGTAACCCAGCGCAAGCTCCAGAATTTGGTGCAAGCTGAACAGTGCTATTTGCTTGACCAGCCCACAAGCGATTATCCCACAACGCCACCCAGTGTGGTCTGCTCAACAGAAAACCCAGCTTATGTGATTTATACCTCAGGCTCGACTGGCAACCCCAAAGGTGTCGTGGTAAGCCATGCCAACGTTGCACGCCTGATGCTTGCAACCAATGCTTGGTATCAATTCAATCAGCACGACGTTTGGACGCTGTTCCACTCATATGCCTTTGATTTTTCGGTCTGGGAATTGTGGGGCGCGTTGTTGTATGGCGGCCATTTAGTGGTTGTGCCCTACTGGGTCAGCCGCAATCCTGAGGTCTTCCATCAATTATTGTATCAACAACAAGTAACCGTGCTGAATCAAACGCCATCGGCCTTTTACCAATTGATTCAGGCTGATAGTTTGGCTGACCAACGGCTGGCCTTGCGCACGGTGATTTTCGGCGGCGAGGCGCTTGATCTAGCCCAACTTGGGCCGTGGTTTGCGCGTTATGGCGATCAGCCGCAACTGATCAATATGTATGGCATCACCGAAACCACTGTACATGTGACCTACCGCCCGATTCGCTTGGCCGATCTGCACATGGGTTTAGGTAGCGTAATTGGTTGCCCTATTCCCGATTTGGCACTGGCAGTGCTTGATTCGCAAGGCCGCCAAGTTGGGGTTGGAGTGGCAGGCGAATTGTATGTTGGCGGGGCTGGGGTGGCTCAGGGCTATCTCGAACGACCTGAATTGAATGCGCAGCGCTTTATCCAAGCCGATCTAAGTACTCCCGATTTGCCCAGCAACAGCCGTTGGTATCGTTCAGGCGATTTGGTGCGCTACTGGCCGAATGGCGAGCTAGAGTACCTTGGCCGAATCGATCTACAAGTCAAAATTCGCGGCTTCCGGATTGAGCTTGGTGAAATTGAAGCCGCTTTGAGCCAGCATGCGGCGGTACAATCGGCGGCAGTAATTGTGCGCGAAGATCGACCAGGCCATAAACGCTTGGTTGGTTATCTAATTGCCAAAACTCAAATGCGCAGCGTCGGCGCACAAGCCGATTCAGCACTTGATCTGGCGGCGATCAACCAGCAACTACATGAACGACTGCCCGATTATATGTGGCCAAGCGCCTTAATTGAACTGGCTAGTTTTCCCTTGACCAGCAATGGCAAGCTCGATCGCCAAGCCTTACCAGCACCCGAGCTAGAACAGGCCGAGCGATCCAGCAGCACTCCACTGCAATCGCCGCTTGAGCAACAATTGGCTGATCTCTGGAGCGTAGCGCTCGGTCAAACCATCATCAGCCGCGAAGCCAATTTCTTCAGCCTTGGTGGCGATTCGATTATTGCGATGCAGATGGTTAGCCGTGCACGGGCCGAAGGGCTTAATCTTAGCCCGCGCCAGCTTTTTCAGCATCAAACTATTGCTGAATTAGCAGTGATCATTGAGCAACAAGTGAACAGTTTGGTGCTTGAACAGCCAAGCTATCAGCTTGAAGGCGAGATTGCTTGGACTCCGATTGGCCATTGGCTGCGCCAATTGCGCCCAACCAATCCCCAACATTTCAACCAGATCTTGATGCTGGTGGTTGCGCCCGATTTAGAGCCAGCCGCGATTCAAACTGCACTTGATCGCTTGGTCAGCTTGCACCCAATCTTGCGGGTACGCTGGCAATTTGAGCCACAGCAACGCCAGTGGTATGGCGATTCGCGCTCGATCAATCTAGTGGTTCAGCATTGCGCCGACGATTCGAATAATTGGCCGACCATGCTTGGGCATATTTGCCAGCGCATGCAGCAAAGTTTGCAGTTAGAGCATGGCCCAAGTTTCGCCGCCAGCTTGGTGCGAACGCCCACGCAGGCTCGCCTGATTTTGGTTGCCCATCACTTGGTAATCGATGGGGTTTCGTGGCGAATTGTGCTCGAAGATTTGGCCATGGCTTTGAATGGGGCAACTGCGATTCCCAGTACTACGCCTTGGAGTGTTTGGGCCAATCGGCTCCAAGGCCAAGCCGATAATCCCCAGTATTTGGCTGATTTGGGCTTTTGGCAGCAGCAACTTGCCAATATCAGCCCTGTGCCGCTTGATCATGTGCCAACTAGTGGACAAAATCTCACGCGTGATGCGGTTTTTGTCCACACTACGCTTGATCAAGCCACAACCCAAGCGCTGCTGCACGATTGCCAACAAGCAGTGCGGGTGAATATCAATGATCTTTTATTAACTGCTTTGACCCAAACCTTGGCTGGCTGGGCTGAGCAACGCCATTGGGTGATCGATCTCGAAAGCCATGGGCGATTTAGCCCTGAGCCAACCGACGATCTTAGCCGCAGCGTTGGCTGGTTTACCAGTTTGTATCCTGTTGCTCTCGATTTACCCGCCGATCCAGCGCCCTTAGCCGCCCTGAAAGCGATTAAAGAGCAATTACGGGCTGTGCCAGAGGGCGGCCAGAGCTTTGGGATTTTGCGTTACTTGAATTCAGCAACCGTCTCCCAATTACAGCCAGATCAAGCAATTCCCTTGGTGTTCAATTATCTTGGCCAGCTTGATCAGAGCGTTAGCATGCCACCATTGTTAGGAATTGCCCCTGAAGCGACGGGCGCTGACGTTGCTGCTAGCACGCCACGCGGCCATTTGTTGAACATAGCCAGCTACATTCGCGATGGTCAATTGCATTTCGATTGGGAATATAACCAAGCTTGGCATCAGCAGAGCACGATTGAACGCTTGGCCAGTGCCTGTGTTGCCGCACTCAAAGCTTTGATTGGCGCTTGTCGCCAGCAATTACGCCTGAGCTTAACGCCCAGCGATGTTGCTTTAGCCAAACTCGATCAGCCAACCCTTGATCAATTATTGGCCCGTTATCATGCCCAAAACCTTACCCCAATTGATGTATACCCCTTGGCTCCCTTGCAAGTTGGTATGCTCTACCATAGTTTGCTCAACCCTCAATCGAGCGTTTATCTCGAACAAGTTGAGTGGACGGTCAATGGCCCGCTGGATTTGGTGAGTTTGCAAATTGCTTGGCAGCAGGTGCAACAGCGCCATGCGGTTTTGCGCACAGCCTTTTGTACTGAAAGCTTGCCGCAGCCAATGCAAATTGTGCTTGAGCATGTCGATACACCTTGGCGGGTGCTCGATTGGCAGGCTATTGCAGCTGATGAACAAGCTGAATTGCTGGCGGCTTTACGCCAAGCTGATCGAACTCAACCGTTTGCCCTAAACCAAGCACCCTTGCTGCGCTGGACATGGATCAAACTGGCTGAACAGCGCTATCACTGCCTCTGGACGCATCATCACTTGTTGCTTGATGGTTGGTCGATCGCCAATCTGTTGGCTGAATTATTTGGAGTGTATGGCCATGTTGATCAAGCTCAGCCATTGCAATTAGTCCCAGCAGTGGCTTATCGCGATTATATCGCTTGGGCCACAAGCTATGATCAGCAGCAGGCGCAGCAGTTTTGGCGCGACTATTTGGCTGGTTTGGCCGAGCCAACGCCTTTGCCAGCGCCGCATATAGTGCCCCAAGCAACTAGTAGCTATCACGAATATAGCCTGCAACTTGAGCCAAACCAAACTCAAGTGCTCCAGCAGTGGGCACGCCAACAGCATGTCACTTTGAATACCTTGGTTCAAGGCGCTTGGGCGGTCTTGTTAGGGCGCTACAATGCGCTTGATGATGTGCTGTTTGGGGCGACGGTGGCAGGCCGCCCAACCGATATTGTGGGTATGGAGCAGTTAGTCGGTTTGTGTATCAATAGCTTGCCAGTGCGGGTCAAGCTTGATTCACAGCAGCCAATTGCTGAATGGTTGCAAGCTTTGCAAGCCCAACAAAGCCGTTGCAACGATTTTGCGGCTACGCCATTGACTGCGATTCAGCAGGCCAGCAACATTCCAGCTAGTCAGCATCTATTTGAAAGCTTACTGGTTTTTGAAAACTACCCGATTGCTGCTAGCGTTGAGCAAGCAGTCAGTGATTTGGCGATTGTTGATGCCAAAACTACTGAGCAAACCAATTTGCCGCTGACCCTGTTGGTGCTGCCTGATGCTGCGCTAACCTTGAAGCTGAGCTACGATCAAGCGGTGTATTCGGCAACTCGAATTACCCAACTAGCACGTCATTTGGCGCATTTGTTACAGCAATTGCCACTCACTGCAACGGTTGGCGAATTAAGCTTGCTCGCTACTGCCGAACAGGATCAGTTACTCAATGGGTGGAATAACACCGCGCAAATTTGGGATTCAAGTGAGCTTTTGGTTGATTTATTGGCTCAGCAAGTGCAGCGCACGCCCAATGCTCCCGCACTCTCTGATGAACATCATCACTATAGCTATGCCGAGCTTGATCAACGGGTAACTCAGCTTGCCGCCACGTTGCAAGTCCAAGGGGTGCAGGTTGATGATCGGGTTGGGGTGTTGATGGAGCGCTCGGCTCAGATGGTGATTGCGCTTTTGGCGATTGTCAAAGCTGGCGCTGCCTATGTGCCGTTTGATCTGGCCTACCCTGCCGAGCGGGTATTGGCGATGTTGGCTGATGCTGCGCCACGGGTGCTCATTACTGATACGCCAAACCTCGATCAAACGTCAATTCCAGTGTTGGTGTTTGATCAAACGTGGCAGCCAGATTTCAGCCTGAGCTTCAACCCACCGACACTCCATCCACTTAATGCGGCTTATATGATTTATACCTCTGGCTCAACGGGCAAGCCCAAAGGCGTGATCAATAGTCATCAGGCGATTGTCAATCGTTTGTTGTGGATGCAGCAGCGCTATCAATTAACGGCGGCTGATGTGGTGTTGCAAAAAACGCCCTACAGCTTTGATGTTTCGGTCTGGGAGTTTTTCTGGCCATTGATAACTGGCGCTAAGCTTGTGGTTGCCCGCCCGGCGGGGCATCTTGATCGACGTTATTTGGCCGAGCTAATTCAAGCCCAGCAGGTCACGACCATGCACTTTGTGCCGTCGATGCTCAGCCTGTTTTTGGAAGAACCACAAGCAGCCAACTGCTCCAGTTTACGCCAAGTTTTTTGCAGTGGCGAGGCTTTGAGTGCCGAAACCAGCGCTCATTTTTGCCAAACGCTGAATGCAGATTTACATAACTTATATGGTCCAACTGAAGCAGCGGTTGATGTGAGTGCTTGGCACTATCAGCCTAGCGCCGAGCCAAGCGTGCCAATTGGCCGCCCGATTGCCAACACCCAACTCTATATTCTTGATTCACAGATGCGGCCAGTGCCTGTTGGCGTGGCGGGTGAGTTGCTGATTGGTGGGGTAAATTTGGCGCGGGGGTATGCTGAACGCCCCGATTTGACCGCCGAGCGTTTTATTCCACATCCCTTTGCTAGCCAAGCAGGCGCACGTTTGTATCGTACTGGCGATTTGGCCCGTTGGCGCGATGATGGTGCGATCGAATACCTTGGCCGCAACGATTTCCAAATTAAGGTGCGTGGCATTCGGGTTGAGCTAGGTGAGATTGAGCATCAACTTAGCCAACATCCAGCCATCACTCAGGTTGTGGTGCATCATCACGCTGGGCAATTGGTAGCCTATTGGATTGCGCGGCCAGATCAAGTTGTGCCAGCTGAAGCAACCTTGCGCTCATGGTTGCGTTCACGCCTGCCCGAAGCCATGATTCCGGCGCATTGGCTGCAATTGACTGAATTGCCCTTGAGCAGCAACGGCAAGTTGAACCGCAAAGCCTTGCCCGCCCCGCTACCTGGCGCAGTAACCCCGCAACGCCAGCCCCAAAATGCACTTGAACAAACCATCGCGGCAATTTGGTCGGCAGTGCTAGAGCGCCCAATTAATGAAGTTGAACGGCCATTTTTCGACCTTGGCGGCCATTCTTTAGCCTTGATTCAAGTCCATAGCCGCTTGGAAACAGCCTTAAATCGTTCAATCGAATTGATGCTGTTGTTTGAACACCCAACGATTGCGGCGTTGGCCGTAGCCTTGAGCGAACAACCAAGCGAGTTGCCACTTGCCGACCAACATCAAGCCCAACAACGCAGCCAGCGTCAGCAAAGCCAAGCCCAACGTCGTCAACGTCGCCAACAAGTCCAGCTTAGTCTTGATGAGGAATAATTGATGCACGCCTATACCGACACTGATATTGCAATCATTGGGATGGCTGGACGCTTTCCAGGAGCCAATAATCTGACGACATTTTGGGATAATATTCGCCAAGGAATTGTCTGCATAACAGATTTAGAACTACAACAACTCCAAGCCAGCGGAATCGACCCAGTCCTACTCAATGATCCTGCCTACGTCAAACGTGCGCCACTGTTGCTTGACGATATTGCGGGCTTTGATCATAGCTTTTGGGGAATTACGCCCAACGAGGCCGCCTTGCTTGATCCACAGCAGCGCATGTTGTTGGAATGTGCTTGGGAAGCCTTGGAGCAAGCGGGCTATGCCTTGAAACAGCCGCAAAAAATTGGAGTTTTTGTGGGGGTTGGCGCAAATAACTATTTGTTGCAACAGGTGCTGGCCAATCCAAGTGCAATCGAGCGCAGTGGTGATTATGCCGTGATGCTGGCAAATGATAAAGATTATGCACCAACCCGAATTTCATTCAAGCTCAATTTGCTAGGACCGAGTGTTAGTGTTCAGACGGCCTGCTCGACTTCGCTGGTTGCAACTCATATGGCCATTCAAAGCATTTTGAATGGTGAGAGCGAGATGGCCTTAGCTGGTGGTGCGGCGCTACGCATTCCTCAAATTCAAGGCCATCTGTATCAAACAGGCATGATTCACTCGCCTGATGGCAATTGCAAGCCCTTTACTAGCGAGGCGGCTGGCACGATTGGCAGTAGTGGGGCTGGTATGGTGCTGCTCAAACGCGCCGCTGATGCGGTTGCTGCGGGCGACCCAATTTGGGCAGTGATTAAAGGGAGTGCGATTAATAATGATGGTGCACAAAAAGTTGGTTTTACCGCCCCAAGTATCAAAGGCCAAGCCCAAGTGGTTGGCGAAGCTTTGGCCTTAGCCGAGGTTGAACCGAATACGATTGGCTATCTTGAAACCCATGGCACGGCCACCAACCTTGGCGACCCAATCGAATTAGCGGCGCTCAAAAAGGTTTTTGGGGCAACTGCCGAGCAAGCATGGTGTGGGTTGGGTACGCTCAAGGCCAATATTGGGCATCTCGATAATGCTGCTGGCGTGGCGGGCTTGATCAAAACCGCCTTGGCCCTACATCATCGCCAACTACCACCAACCGCCTATGCCAACATTCCGCATGCCGATTTGCAACAATCACCATTTTATCTAAACCCCACAGCTACGGCTTGGGAGACAAAGCTTCATGCTGGGGTTAGTTCATTTGGAATTGGCGGTACGAATGCGCATGTGGTGCTGGCGGCAGCCGAACCAATCCAAACTAAGAGCCAAACTGAATCATGGCAATTGCTGCCAATTTCGGCGGCCAGCATTTGGTCGCTTGAGCAGCAAACCGAACGGCTGGCGGTACATCTCCAAACTAACCCAGTTCAAGGCTTGGCTAATGTAGCCTATACCTTGCAAACGGCGCGGCAAGCCTTTGTTCAGCGAAGTTTTGTGGTGGCCAAAAACCATGAACAAGCCAGCCAAGCTTTGTTGACCAGCCCAATTCGTGAGTGTCCCAGCCAACCGCCCAAAGTTGCTTGGCTCTTTTCGGGGCAAGGCAGCCAATATGCCGGAATGGCCGCCGAACTATATCAACAGGCTACGGCCTTTCGCCAAGCAATTGATTTGGTCAACCGTTATGCTCAACCTTTGCTGGGCTGCGATCTGCGCCAAGTGCTGTTTGACCAATCCAGCGATCTAACTGCAACGAACATAGCTCAGCCCTGTTTGTTTATGCTGGAATATGCCTTGGCCCAACAATGGCTAGCGTGGGGCATTCAACCACAAGCCTTATTTGGTCATAGCATTGGTGAATATGTGGCCGCTTGTATCGCTAATGTGATGGATTTGCCAACTGCAATTGGTTTGGTGGTTGCTCGTGGCCAACTGATGAACCAATTACCAAGCGGAGTGATGCTCAGTATTAGTGCTAGCCTCGATCAAATTCAACCCAGTTTACCTGCCGAGCTTGATCTAGCGGCGATTAATACCAACAATCTGCTGGTGGTCGCTGGCGAACACGCGGCGATTCGCGCGTTTCAACAGCAATTGACTGAGCGTGGGATCGAATCACGCATTTTACACACCTCACATGCCTTTCACTCACGGGCGATGCAGCCGATGTTGGCGGCCTTTCGTCAGCAATTTGCCGCTGTGCAACTCCAAGCACCAACAATTCCAATCCTCTCAAATGTGAGTGGTATATGGATGACCACCGCCCAAGCGACCAGCGTCGAGTATTGGCTTGAGCAGATTGTCAGTCCAGTTCAGTGCGCTGCCTGTCTCAATAACTTATTGGCTGATGGAGCCTGGATTGTACAAGAGCTTGGACCTGGCCATACATTGGCAACCTTTGCGCGTGCCAGCCAAGCCGCTCAAGCGCCACTGATTCTCACCAGTTTGCCACATCCGCAGGCCAAACAAGCCGATTTAGCGCTGATGTTGCAAAGCTTAGGCCAGTTGTGGCAAGCAGGGATTGCAGTGCGATGGAATGCTCTGCATCAAACGACTTGGCATAAGGTTTGGTTGCCAACCTATGCTTTCGAGCGCCAGCGCCATTGGATTGAGGCTGAACAACGCCAAACACCGCGCTCAAGCAATCAATTAACCATCAACACCTCAACGTGGCAAGCCCAAAGCCTTGCAAGCATGCCAAGCCAAACTGGTACGTGGCTGATTTGGGGCAACGAACCAAGCACGATCGAACGCTTAACTCAACAGGTTGCCCCAAATCAGCGAATTTTGGTATGCGTTCGAGATACGTTTGCTGAACAAAGCAAAAATCTCGATTCTACAAACAGCCAAATTGTCTATTTCAGCAACTTCAGCAACCCCTCTGCTTGGGAATCTGCTGCTGATCTTCTAAGAATTGCCCAGCGGGTGCGTGATTTGGGTTTGAACTCGGTGAAGTTACATGTTGTAACTAGCCAGAGTTTGGCAATTGCTCCGCACGAAGATCTCAACCCGCATGATGCTTCATTGCGTGGGGTGGCGATGGTTTTGGCCCAAGAATATCCCGAAATCAGCAGCCATTGGATTGACCTTGATTTTACCCACCAAGCTTGGCCCAGTATGTTGGCGCAAGAGCTACACCATGCCAGCGAGCCAGCCGTGGCGTTGCGCGGTTTCAATCGCTTTGTGCCACAGGCCAACACTGCAAACTTGCCAGCCAACCAAGTTGGCTTTCGGGTTGGCGGCTGCTATCTGATCACCGGGGGCAACGGTGGGTTGGGTCGCCAAATCGCGCTGCAATTAGCCAAACAATATCAGGCCAAAATTGCGATTTTGAGCCGTTCGCTAGCACCAGCTTCGTCCGCTGCTCAGGTTTTGCAACAGCAGATAGCTGAACTTGGTGGCGAGGCCTTGATTATGCAGGCCGATGTAGCTCAGCCCAAGCAACTAGCCGAAGCTTTAGCGCTGATCGAAACCCAATGGGGTCACTGTCATGGCCTGATCCACGCGGCAGGGATCGCTGGCAGTGCGGCCCAAATTGGCAGTACTGAAACCACTCATGCCATTTGGAATTCGATGATGGCGGCCAAACTCCACGGAACTCAACAGCTCGCTATGATGGTGCGACCATGGAAACTCGATTGGGCGGTGGTGATGTCGTCGTTGGCCAGCGATTTGGGCGGGCTGGGCTTTGCGAGCTATGCCAGCGCGAATATTGCCCAACATGCCATCGTGCACCAACTCAATCAATCCAGTGCCGTGCCGTGGTATTGCATTAATTGGGATGGTTGGCAAAGCGCCAACGAAGCCGACCCTCAACGCTTGAGCTTTGAGCAAGGCTGGGCTGCGCTAACCGCAATCGTGCAGCAACGCGGCGTGCTTAATCTGCAAGTGGTGCTAGGCGATTTTGCTGCACGTCGTCAACGTTGGCTCTATCCACAGCCAATGGTTGTGGAGCAAACCACTGTCCATCGCCCGCGTTCAGCTAATTTCGAGGCTCCGCGTACCCAGGTTGAACAACAGCTAGCAGCAATTTGGGGCGATTTGTTGGGACTGAACGAACTTAGCATTCACGATAATTTCTTCGATTTGGGTGGCCATTCGTTGTTAGCAACTCAAATACTTGGGCGGATTCGCCAGAAAATGCAGGTTGATTTGGCATTGCAAGTGGTGTTTCAGCTGCCAACCTTGGCTGAATTGGCCGAGCATATTCGCCAGCAGCAGCTTAGCCAAACCTTGCAAGCGCAGGCAGTCGGTGGTAGCGAGCGTGAGGAGATAGAGCTATGAGCGCGGTTCAAACCCTACTTGAACAATTAAATACACTCGACATAAAATTATGGCTTGATGGCCCGAATTTACGGGTTAATGCACCAAAGGGCGTATTAACGCCGGAATTACGGGCTGCGCTCAGTGAGCAAAAACCGCAATTGATCGCCTGGTTCGAGCAATATCAGGCTCCAGTAAATGCATCTGAAGCGATCAGACCAAGCCCACGCAACCAGCCTTTGCCGCTCTCCTTTGGCCAAGAGCGGCTTTGGTTTCTCGATCAACTCGAAGGCCAAAGCAATGCCTACAACTTATCGGGCTGTTTTGAGATTCGTGGCGAGTTCAAGCCCGAATTATTAGCGCGAGCCTTACAGCTTAGCCTCGAACGCCATGAGATTTTGCGCACCAGCTTGCCAACCGTTGCTGGCCAGCCAATTCAACAAGTTCAGCCCACGCCCAGTCTGAGCGAATTGCCGTTGCAGATCGTCGATTATTCAGGCTATGCCGCGCCACGCCAGCAGGCCTTACACTATCTACGTGAGCAAGCGCTGGCAGCCTTTGATTTGAGTAACGGGCCATTATTGCGCTTGGTGTTGTTGCAGCTTGGCGCTGAGCAAGCCATGCTACTGGTGGTAATGCACCATACAATAGCTGATGGTTGGTCGATGGGTTGCTTGATTCACGAATTGACTACCAGCTATCAAGCCTTTGCCCAAGCCACACGACCGCAATTCCCCGTCTTGCCAATTCAATATGGCGATTTTGCTGCATGGCAACGCGACCTAGCTCAAGCTCCGCTCTGGCAAAAACAGGTGCAATTTTGGCATGCTAGCTTAGTTGGCGCACCAGCATTGTTGGCGCTACCCAGCGATTATCCACGCCCAGCCAGCCAATCGTGGCGCGGCAAAACCTGCCATTTTGTGCTTTCGGCCTGCCTAAGCCAGCAAATTCGCCAAGTTGGCCAGCGCTATGGCTGTACCCCCTATATGACGTTATTGGCTGGCTTTGCTTTTTGGCTGGCGCGGATGACTGGTAGCCACGATTTGCCAATCGGCACACCGATTGCCAACCGCAACCGCCTAGAAACTGAAAACTTGATTGGTTTTTTCGTCAATAGCTTGGTAATGCGGATCAAGCCTGATCGTAATTTGCCATTTTCGGAGCTTTTGCGCCAAACCCAAGCTGTCAGTTTGGCCGCCTTTGCTAATCAGGATGCGCCATTTGCGCAGGTAGTCGAGGCCTTGCAACCAGAGCGCACATTGGGCTATAACCCCATTTTCCAGGTGATGTTTGATCTACAAACCGCGCCAACCAGTAGCTTGCAACTCCCCAATCTTAGCTTTGAACCATGCTTGCTTGATGAGCTTGGCGAAGGCACGGCGATGTTTGATCTGTCGTGGACAATGCAAGATCTTCCAAACGGCTTTACTGGACAAGTTGAGTTTGCTATCGATCTTTTTTTACCAAGCACAATCGAGCGCTGGATCGAAGATTTTGAACAGACCTTGAGCTATGTTTGTGCTGCGCCTGAGTACCCATTGCAGAGCTTGCCAATTTCACGTTTGGCCGATTGGGGGTTTCAATCGCCAATTATTGCTGCCCAACCGATTCAGCACTTGATTCAGCAGCATGCCTTTAATCAGCCAGATGCCTTAGCTGTAACGTGGCAAGGTCAGCATTTGAGCTATGCCCAGCTTGATCAGGCCGCCAATCAATTGGCCCAGTATTTACATCAACAAGGGATTGGTTGTGGCGATTTTGTTGGTCTCTGTTTTGAGCGTTCGCTAGCCATGCCGGTTGCTTGGTTAGGGGTACTCAAGGCTGGCGCAGCCTATGTCCCGCTTGATCCGAGCTATCCGCTTGAGCGTTTGGCCTTTATGTGCAACGATGCTAAGCTGCGTTTGGTGCTTACTCAAGCTGCCTTGATCGATTGTTTGCCCGTCGAACAACCACTAATTATCTGGGAGCAACTAAACGATCAATTGCATGAGTATGCGGCAACTGCACCTGCGCTAGCGATTCACCCGCAACAACCTGCCTATGTGATTTATACCTCTGGCTCAACTGGTTTGCCCAAAGGAACCGTCATTGCCCATGGCCCGTTGGCCCAAACCTACCGCGCTTGGGAGCAAGCCTATCAGCTGACCGACACGATCCGCGTGCACTTGCAAATGGCAGCTTTTTCGTTTGATGTCTGCACTGGCGATTTTGTGCGGGCGCTCGGTTCAGGCGGGCGTTTGGTGCTTTGCCCACGCGATTATTTGCTCTCGCCCGCTGATTTATATCAACTAATCGTCAGCGAACAGGTCGATTGTGGCGAATTTGTCCCAGCGGTGCTGCGTGAACTTTGCCATTATCTGGCCTTAACCAAGCAAAAACTAGCAATGCCCTTGGTTATTGCTGGCTCAGATACTTGGTATGGCGAAGAGTATCAGCGCTTTCAAACGGTGTTTGAACCAACAACCCGCTTGATCAATTCGTATGGTGTGACCGAAGCAGTGATCGATAGCTGCTATTTCAGTGCTGCTGATAAACCGTTGATCGCTGAGCGGACTGTGCCGATTGGCCGACCATTTGCCGCAACCGCGATGTATGTGCTTGATCAATGGTTGCAGCCTGTGCCAAACGGGGCCAGCGGCGAGTTGTATTTGGCTGGCGAACGCTTGGCTAGTGCCTACCTTGGTCGCCCCGACCTCACCAGCGAACGCTTTGTGCCTGATCCATGGGGCCGATTGCCCGGGGCACGTATGTATCGCACTGGCGATCGCGCCCGCTGGACGAGCACTGGCCAATTGGAATTTTTAGGGCGTGGCGATCAGCAAATCAAACTGCGTGGCTTTCGGATTGAGCTGGGCGAGATTGAAACCGCGCTGACCCAATACCCAAGCATTCAACATGCTGTTGCTTTGGTGCATACCACGCCGCATCCGAGCCTAGTAGCCTATGTGGTTGCAGATCAAATGGTTGAGCAGGCGGCCTTGGTGCAATGGCTGCAAACCCGCGTGCCTGAATATATGCTGCCAAGCGGCTTGATACAGCTTGAACAATTGCCATTAACTCCCAATGGCAAAGTTGACCGCAAGGCTTTATTGGCCTTGAAGCCCAGCCAACTAAACCCAACCGAACAAATTGCGCCCGAGGGTGCAACCGAGCAAACGCTTGCTACAATTTGGCAGCAAGTGCTCGGTCAGCCAATTGGTCGCCATGCCAATTTCTTCGGTTTGGGCGGCGATTCAATTCTGGCAATGCAGGTGGTTAGCCGTTGTCGCGCTGCGGGCTTGGGATTAACGCCGCGCTTGTTGTTCCAACATCAAACGATTGCTGCGTTAGCTCAAGTCTTGCCTGCACTTGGCTCGATCACTACAACCCAACGGCCTGCGCGTGCACCACAGCAGCTCTTGCCAGTTCAACAGTGGTTTGGCGCGTTGGCCGCGCCCAATCCAAACCACTACAACCAGAGTGTGTTGATCGAATTAACTGCGCCACTTGAACCAGCCCGTTTGCAGGTTGGGTTGAATCAGTTAGCCCAGCTGCATCCAAGTTTACGGCTGGCTTGTGATGATCAGTTTCAGCAAAAACTGCATGCAGTTGAGCCAACCCTGCAGGTGCTAGCACTTGATCCTGCGCAGCCAGCTGCTGACCAAATTACCGCCTATGCTGCGCAGCGCCAACAAGCATTGAATTTGCAACAAGCCCCGCTTTGGAATGCCAGCTATCTCCATCAGCCCAATCAAGCTTGGCTCTTGTTGATTGCGCATCACTGGATTATCGACGGCGTTTCATGGCGAATTGTGCTCGAAGATCTGGCCAATTTATTAAATGAGCAGCAACCAATGCCCGCCAGTACCAGCGTGGCCGAATGGACTGATTATCTCCAACGCCAAACTAGCGAACAGTTTTACAGCCAACTTGGCTATTGGCAGCAGACACTCCGCCAATTAAAACCCTTAGTTGCCAGCCAAGATCAAGCCTTGAATAATGTAGTTGCTCAAACCCAGCGCTATCAACAAACGCTTAGCCCACAATTAACCGCAAGCCTGCTCGGCGATCTGCATCAGGCCTATCGCACGACGATTGATGATCTGTTGCTGACAGCCTTGGTGTTGAGCTATTGCGAATGGACTGGCGAGCAGGGGCTGAGCCTTGAGCGCGAAAGCCATGGGCGTTTTGGTGATGAGGCCGATTTTGATCTGACCCGAACCGTCGGCTGGCTCACGAGTATCTATCCCCAACATTTGAGCTTGCCGACTAACCCAACTCTCGCTGAAGCTTTGATTGCGATTAAGGAACAACTGCGAGCAGTGCCCGATCAGGGCTTGAGCTATGGCTGGCTGCGTTATCAACATCCCGATTCTGCAATCCGTCAATCGCTTGCGCTGAATCAACCCTTGGCAGTTACCTTCAACTACCTTGGTCAACTCGATCAAGGCACACTGGCCGCGCCATTCAAACGCTTGGCCGAAATTGACCTTGGTGCTGAGCAAGACCCTGCAACCCCACGTAGTAGCATCGTCGAAATTAATGGCTATATCAATAATGGTGTGCTGAGTTTGCACTGGGAATATTGCCGCGATTGGGCTGCTGCTGAAGCGCTCGAACAATGGGCAACCGCCTTTTCCACCACGCTTGAGGTTTTGATTGGACATTGCCGCAGTGTTCAGCAACCAGTATTAACTCCCAGCGATGTGCCCTATGCCCAACTCAATCAGCGTGAGCTTGATCGCTTGGCCCAGCAGGTTAAGCAACCAATTGCCGATGTGTATCGCCTAACTCCGTTGCAAGAAGGTATGCTCTTCCATAGCCTGCTTGCACCCGAACAGCAATTTTATATCGAGCAAGTCGCCTGCCGCCTTGATGGCTATATCGACCCAAGGTTGTTCGAGCAGGCTTGGCAACAACTTATCGAACGCCACGCTGTTTTTCGCACCGCCTTCTACAGCGATGGGCTGAGCCATCCTTGCCAGGTTGTGTTGGCGCAGGTCAGCTTTGAGCTTTGCTATCACGATTGGTCGGTTAAACAGATTGATTCGACCCAACTAACCAACTATGCTCAAGCTGAACGTCAGCGTGGGTTTGATTTACACCAAGCACCATTAATGCGCATCAGCCTGATCAAACTAGCTGCTCAGCATTATCATTGTATTTGGACTCATCACCATCTCTTGCTTGATGGTTGGTCGGTGCCGATTGTGCTGAGCGAAGTGTTGGAATGCTATCAACAGCTGATTGCTGGCAGCCAACTTGATCTAGCCCCAGCCCCAGCCTATCGCGAATACCTTGGCTGGTTGCAAGCCCAGGATCAAACCCAAGCTCAGCAATTTTGGCGTGGCTACTTGGCAACCCAAGAGCAACCAACCGCCTTGCCCTGCGATTACACTGGCTCACGTCAGGCCAGCCAAGCTTGGGCCAAAATCCAGCAGCAACTATCTTTAGCCGAAACTCATGCGTTAAGCCAATTTGCGCGTGACCAGCATATTACCTTGAGCAGCTTGGCTCAAGCCGCTTGGGGCTATGTTTTGGGTCGCTATAGCAGCCAATTGCAAGTATTGTTTGGATTAACCGTTGCCGGACGACCCGCCAATTTGCCGACTGCCGAGCACATGGTGGGCATGTTTATCAATACTCTGCCATGCGTCGTGCCGCTTAACCCTGATCAACCAATTGGTACATGGCTTCAAGAGCTTCAACACCAACAGCTTGAAGCCCAACAATATGCCGCGAGCAGCCTCGTTGATATTCAGGGCTGGAGCAATATTGTTCAACCAACGCCATTGTTCGAAAGCATTTTGGTGTTTGAGAATTATCCCAACACTGCATCTGACGATCAGCAAGCAGCCTTGCGGATCAGCGATATTCAAGCCACCGAACAAACCAATTATCCGCTGACCTTGGTAGTTGCGCCCGCTGAGCAGGTGGAATGTAGCTTGAGTTATGCAACCGAGCGCTTTGATCCGGTGCTGATCGAAGCAGTCTTGCAAGGCTTTTGCCAAACGCTGATTGCACTCACCCGCCAAGCGACCCTTGGCCAACTCCCAGACCTAGGGGTTGATCAACAACAACTAGCAGGGTGGAATGCAACCGAACAGCCGCTTAGCCCATTCTGTTTGCACGAGCTGTTTCAGCGGCAAGCGCAGCGCACACCGCAGGCCTGCGCAATTATTGCGGCTAACCAAAGCCTTAGCTATGCCGAACTTGATCGGCAGGCCAACCAAGTTGCCCACTATTTATGTGGTTTGGGAGTTGGCCCGAATAGCCTCGTCGGAATTCATATCGAGCGCTCAGCGTTGATGCTGGTGGCGTTGTTGGGTGTGCTCAAGGCTGGCGGAGCCTATGTTCCGCTTGATCCAAGTTTTCCTTTGGAGCGGCTGAGCTATATGGCCGAGGATGCTAACATTCAGGTGTTGCTGACCGCAGCCTCAAGCCAACCGCTTGCCCACAGCCTTCAGCATGGCCCTTGGGCTGTGGTTGATCTCGATGATTGTGTTGTTACGTTATCCAGCATGCCGACCACCGCCCCATTTCCCAGTGCCCAACCTCACGATTTGGCCTATGCCATCTACACCTCTGGCTCAACGGGTAAGCCTAAGGGCGTGTTGATCGAGCATCAAGCGGTGGTTAATTTCGTGCAATCGATTCAACGCCAACCAGGTATTACTTCTAGCGATGTGCTGCTTGCCGTTACTACCTTGTCGTTTGATATTGCGGTGCTGGAACTGTATGGCCCCTTGCTCTGCGGGGCAACCGTTGTGCTTGCTAGTCGCGAGGCCGCCAGCGATGCCGATCAATTAATTGGGTTGATCGAGCAGCATAGCATAACAGTGCTGCAAGCAACTCCCGCAACCTGGCGCATGCTGTTGACTGCCGATTGGCAGGGCAGTTCAAATTTACGCGCACTATGTGGCGGCGAACCATTGCCACGCGATCTGGCGGGTGCACTGCTTGATCGGGTTGCTGAAGTGTGGAATATGTATGGCCCAACCGAGACCTGCGTTTGGTCAACCTGTGCCCAGATTACGCCTGCCCTCCTGCTGCATTCAACCCAAATTCCAATTGGCCGACCATTGGCAAATACCCAGTGCTATGTTTTGGATGCTCAGCAGCAACCATTACCAGTCGGGGCACTAGGTGAGCTGTATATCGCTGGAGCCGGAGTTGCCCGCGGCTATCATGAACGGCCTGAATTAACCGAACAGCGCTTTGTGCCTGATCGTTTCAGTCATAACTCAAATGCCCGCATGTATCGGACTGGCGATTTGGCTCGCTATCGCAGCGATGGCACGCTGGAATGCTTGGGACGGATTGATCAGCAAGTTAAAATTCGTGGCTATCGGATTGAACTTGGCGAAATCGAAACCGTTTTGCTCTCTCACCCCAGCGTGGCCCAAGCCTTGGTTGTGGTGCAATTGGCTAATGTTGATGCCCAATTAATTGCCTATGTGATTGGTGCAGCCCCCGATTTGACCAGCGAGCTGCTGCGCCAACACTTGGCCTTACAACTCCCACGCTATATGCTGCCCAGCGCGATTGTGGCACTAACCGAATGGCCATTAACCCCCAATGGCAAGATCGATCGTCAAGCTTTGCCCAAGCCTTGGAGCGAGCAACCAAGCCTACAAATTGCCCGTGACCCGCTGGAACTGCAACTCCAACAACTCTGGACAACCGTGCTTGGTCGTCAATTGGGTATTCACGATCACTTTTTGGAACATGGTGGCCATTCGCTGATTGCGATTCGATTTATGGCCTTGCTCAACCCATTACTTGAGCAGCCGTTGCCATTAACCAGCTTATACCAAGCGCCAACTATCGCCGAAATGGCCCAATTGCTGCGCCATCAAAGCCGCCAATGGTCGCCACTAGTGCCCTTACGCCATGGCTCAGGCGAGCAAACGCCACTCTTTTTGCTGCCAGGCGCAGGCGGTAATGTGCTGTATTTACAACAACTGGCCCAAGCAATTCCAACTGAGCGGGCGATTTATGCAGTCCAAGCCTATGGCCTCGAGCCAAACCAAACCCCGTTCGAGACGGTCGAAGTGATGGCGCAACAGGCATGGCAAGCAATTCGTCAAGCCTTCCCACAAGGGCCATATACCTTGATCGGACACTCATTTGGCAGTGATGTAGCTTGGGCGATGGCGAGCCTAGCTTTAGCCGAGGGCCAGCAGATTTGTCAATTGTTCAGCATTGATAGTGCTGCACCCCAAGCTCGCCAACAACCACATGAGCTTGAGCCATGGTCGGAATGGCTGCGTCGTGGTAAGCAAGTTTTGGAGCAGGCTTTTGCAGTCGAGTTGGTCTTGACTGAGGCTGATTTGGCCGAATTAAGCCCACTTGAGCAAGCTGGCCTACTTACCGACCAACTGATTATGCTCGGCATTCTACCTGCCCAAACTGAGCCAAGCTTGCTCGAACGCTTTTTGAGCGTTTTTCGGGCCAACCATCAGGCCAGTTTTCAGCCAGAATCGGGCTTAGCCATCCCCGTGATGCTGATCAAAGCCCGTGATGAAGCACCCGAGCTAACCTTCGCTCAGCAGCCAGATTGGGGCTGGAGCAGCTTAACCAGTGCAACAGTCGAAATTGTTACGTTGGCAGGTGACCACCATACCATCTTGCATGAGCCATACGTTCAGGCCTTGGGACGATTGATTGGGGTTGGCTTGGAGGTTGCCGTATGATTTCGTTGCGGCGTTGGCAACAGCACCCCATGCTACGCTTTTTGCTGCTTTGGTTTGGCCAAACTGGCTCGATGATTGGCTCTAGCCTGACTGGTTTTGCCCTAGGGATTTGGGTTTATCAGCAACATGGCGTGGTTAGTGATTATGCTTGGGTATTACTAACCAATACCTTACCTGCCACATTGATCGCTCCATGGGCCGGAGCTTTGAGCGATCGGTTCAATCGGCGCACGGTAATGTTGGTAAGCGATAGCATCGCTGGCCTGAGCACGATTGCGCTGATCATATTATTTAGCACTGGGCAGTTGGTGATCTGGCAAATTTACCTTGCCAATAGCATCAATGCCCTAGCCCGGGCTTGTCAATGGCCGGCCTACGTGGCTAGTGTGCCCCAATTAGTCGCTTCGACTCAACATAATCGAGCGAATGGCTTGATGCAACTCAGCAATGCTTTGGCCCAACTGCTGGCCCCCCTGATTGGCAGTAGTTTGCTGGCGTGGGTTGGCATGCCCTTTATTTTCAGCCTCGACCTGCTGACCTTTGGACTGGCTTTGGTGATCACGGCTAGTACCCGGTTTGCGCCGCAGCCGCAGGCACTTGAACCAACAACCCTGCCATTGTTGCAAACTGCCTTGGTCGCATGGCGTGAGTTTTTGCGCTATCCCAGCCTAGTTGCGCTGACTAGTCTGATTATTTTGAGCAATTTTAGCGCTGGCAGCATTGAGGTGTTGATCACACCACTGGTATTGGAGCTGCACTCAGTCCCGATACTTGGCATGTTGCTGACCTTTGGTGGTTTGGGAATGGTTGCAGGGAGTTTACTCGCGAGTATGTTGCGCCCGCCGCGCCGCTTAGCATGGGCGATTTTGCTGGCTGAGCTGATTGGCGCATTGGCGATGCTTTTGGCTGGTTGGCAACCAAGCATTATTGGGCTAGCAATCGCCGCAATGATCTACTTTGGCATGTTGCCATGGGGCAGCGCCAACCATACAAGCTTAATTCAACAACAGCTCCCAAATGCCCTGCATGGGCGGATTTTTGCCTTGATTAGTGCTCTCGCATCGTTGGCTCTCACCATGGGCTTCGTGAGTGCGGGCTTTTTGGCCGACCGATTTTTTACTCCAGCCATGCAACCAAGTGGCTGGCTTAACCCCTTCTTTGGCTGGCTATTGGGTAATCAGCCGAGCAGTGGCATTCAACTGCAATTTATGAGTTTGGGATTACTCACCTTGCTGTGGACTATCGGGGTTGCTGGATGGCACGCCCGTAAAGCGCCGTCATCAGAGCAAGCATAGGAGATTTTGGCGATGTTAACCCACAAAACCACAAAATTAACTCGTTCACACGATGGGATTGTTCAACTGATTGGCAATACACCCTTAATTCCCTTGCGCCGGATCTTTGCTGAATATCCGATTCAACTCTTTGCCAAACTGGAGATGTTTAATCCAGGTGGCAGCGTTAAAGATCGGGTAGCACGTTCGATTATTACCAAAGCGCTTGCTGCAGGCCAGATCGACCAAGCCACCACAATTATCGAATCGAGTTCGGGCAATTTAGGCATTGGGCTGGCACAAGTTTGTCGCTATTTTGGGTTACGCTTTATTTGTATTGTTGATTCACGTACAACTAACCAAAATATTCAAATTTTACGCGCTTATGGAGCTGAGGTTGAAATTATTACCCAACCTGATCCTGATTTACTGACGGCGCGGATTAAACGTGTGCATGCCTTGCAAGCCAGCATTCCCAACAGCTTTTGGTGTAATCAATATGCAAATTTACATAATCCGATGGCGCATTATGCCACGATGAGCGAAATTCTGACAAGTTTGCCGAATGCTCCCGATTATCTGTTTTGTGCAACCAGCAGCTGTGGCACATTGCGCGGTTGTGCTGAATATATTCGCGATCAAGGTTTAGCAACCAAAGTCATTGCGGTTGATGCGCTGGGCAGTGTAATTTTTGGTGGTCAGCCCGGCCAGCGCTTGATTCCTGGTCATGGTGCATCACGGATTCCCGAGTTGTTCCAGCCCGATCTAGCAACTGGGGTTGTGTATGTTTCCGATGCCGATTGTGTGGCTGGCTGCCATAGCCTGCTCGACCAAGAGGCGATTTTTGCTGGAGGCTCGTCGGGTGGCGTAATTCGCGCAATCGCCCAGATGTTGCCTAGCCTGCCAGCCAATGCCACCTGTGTGGCGATTTTGTGCGATCGCGGTGAGCGCTATCTCGATACAGTCTTCAACCACGCCTGGATCGATCAACATCTGCCAAGCCTGTTGATTAATCAACCGCAACCGATCATCGAACGTGAAAATGTTGTCGGCTAAGCTGCCGTTGTGAGGAATACGAGGAATACAATGCAACAATCATTAACCCTACTCAAAGGCCATGAAGTTGGGCGAATTCTCGATGGCGCTGAATTGGCGCTGATTGATTTGGTTCAAACAGCCTACGAGGCACATCAGGCAGGATTAAGTGCCTTGCCGCATTCAAGCTTTTTACGCTTCCCGAATGATCCATTAAATCGAATTATTGCGCTGCCAGCCTACCTTGGTGGTGCGCAACCAAGTGCTGGGATCAAATGGATCGCTTCGTTTCCTGGCAACCTGAGCTATGGTATTCAACGTGCCAATGCCACGATTACCCTGAATGATCCGCAAACTGGCTTGCCAATTGCTTTTATGGAAGGAGCGCAAATTAGTGCCAAGCGCACGGCTGCTAGTGCGGCTTTGGCCGCAAAATATCTGCATTCTAATCCCCAAGAAACGCGGGTAGGCTTGGTTGGCTGTGGCGTGATCAATCATGAAACCTTGCGATTTTTGCGAGCAGTGTTTCCAAGCATTCGTGAGGTGGTGATATTTGATACCCAGCCAGCCCATGCTGAGCATTTTCAGGCGGCCTGTAGCGATCAATTTGGGCTGAATGTGCAGGTTGCGGAAACGATCGAGGCTGTGTTGCGCCGCACCAGCTTAATCGCTTTGGCTACTACCGCAATTAACCCGCATATTGATGATTTGAGCATGTGTGCTGCTGGCACAACCATTTTGCATACATCGCTGCGCGATCTCAACCCACGCTTAATTGAGTTTTGTGATAATGTGGTTGATGATCGTGAGCATGTATTGCGAGCCAATACCTCGCTCGATTTGGCCCAACAAGCCTTGGGGCATCACAATTTTGTGCGTTGCAATCTGGCCGAAATTACCAATGGCCAAGTTGCGGCCCGCCCAAACCCTGAACAAACGACGATCTTCAGCCCGTTTGGCCTAGGCGTGCTCGATTTAGCATTGGCGCAGTGGGTTTTGGGGCAAGCGCAGGAGCGCAATATTGGCTTAACTCTCAACGATTTCTGCTAAGTTGGTCGATTTAGCCAAGCTCAGGGTTTGCTTGAGCTTGGCGGTTTCTATTGGTTGAGTGCAAGCTGGGCTAAATCGTTGAGCCAGTAGGGGTTGGCAAGTTGCTGATAAATTGCCGCACAAGCCTGCCAATGTTGCTCGGTTTGACTGGGTTTGGCCAGTTGCTGATAGACTTGGGCCAGCAATTGGTGAGCATGGGCAATTCCGGTCTGATGTTCAAGTAGGGTTGCCAGCCGCAAACTTTCATAGCCATGGTAACTGGCTTGGTGGTATTGCGCCTGCTGCAAGGCCAACTTGGCCTGCTCAAGGTAAATTCGCGATAAATGGGCAGTAGCCTGCTGCTCTTGAGCAATTTCCTCGGCTTCTTCAAAGCAGGTTTGGGCATGGCTAAATGCTTGGCGTTGCATGGCGCATTTGCCCTCAAGCAGGGCAGTACGGGCACTAACCAACTTATAATTGCTGGCTTCAACGATTGTTTTAATCTGCTCCAACAATTGTTCAGCTAAACTAAGATTCGCTTGGAGCAAGGCTAACTCAGCCCAATCATTTAAAACCATCACTTGACCATGGGCCGATTCAAGCGTTTGCCAAATGGCCAAGCTTTGTTGCAGATAGGCTAGGGCTTGCGCATAGTGGCCTTGATCGAGCGCTAAATTGCCCAAACCCCAAAGCGAATAGGCTTCGCCTGGCTGCAAACCAAGCGTGCGCCAACTTGCAAGGCTGGCATGCAAATCAGCTTCTGCTTGAAGTAGCTCACCCTTATTCTTTTTAACTAAGCCTAAATTATAGAGAATTCGGGCATGTTTAAAGGATGTCTGGCCGCCAATCAGTTCGAGCACCCGCTCAAAGAAGTGTTGAGCTTGGTTAATATTGCCCTGATGGTAGCATAAAAAGCCTAGAGCGTTATAGGCATCGGCGAGGATCGCTGGGCTAAGCGCAACTGTTTGTTGTTCGATGATCCCCAAAATCTGCTGCAACCAGCCAATCCCCTCACGCTGATAACCATGGATATGCAAGAAATCGATCAATGTCGCAATCAGCGTAATCGCATTTTCGAGATCATATGGCTCCTCAAGACACCAGGTAATCACCGTATGAAAATTGTAATATTCAGCCGCGATCTCCTGAAAAAGGCTATTCGTGCGTGAGTTGAGCATCTTTTGGTAGATTGTTTCGGCAATATTTAGATAATAGGTTGCAAAACTTGCCCGTAGGCGCTGAATCGTTGCTGGATCGGCAAGCTGCTCAAGCACATATTCGCGCAAGACCCGCAACATGCCAAAGCGTGGCTCATCAGTTTGCTGTTGCTGAATCCAAATCAGGCTTTTGTCGAACAAATTGGTTAAGCCATCGAAAATTGACCATGGCCATGGGCTATAGCAATCAGCCAGTGCTTCAAGGCTCAGGAGGGTACAGCTCTCGGGAGCTAATGCCAGCGCCACCAACAGAAATTGCTCGGCACTATCAAGCAGATCGATACTCCATTGAATCGCATTGCGCAGGGTTTGTTGGCGGTTGGGCAAATCGCGTGAGCCTTGGGTCAGCACGTTCAGTTGATTATTCAGTCGATGTACCAACATTTGTGGACTGAGCATGGCACTGCGAGCAGCAATTAATTCGATGCTGAGCGGCAAACCCTCAAGCTGCATGCAAATCGTGCTAATCGCCCGCGCATTCGATTCATTCAACTCGGCTTGGGGATTAATCGCCCGACTACGCTCTAAAAAAAGCGCAATCGCCGGAATTTGGGCCAACTGCGCCAGATCAAGCTGCATGCCACGAACTGGAACTGTCAGCGGACGCAACGGAAACCGCTGTTCCCAACGCAAATGCAAAACTTCGCGACTGGTTGCAAGAATTGAGAGCGTAGGGCAATAGCTCAAAAGTTGGTTAACAAACTGGCTTAAATCAATAATATGCTCACAATTATCGAGAATCAGCAGCAGATGCCGATTTTTAAGCCAGTTAAAAATATTCTCTTCAATCGATTGATTGGGATTTTCGTGAATGCCCAGTACCCGTGTAATTAACGACGGGACAAGGTTGGCATTGGCGATTGGATCGAGGCTAATCCAAAAAACGCCATCGCTAAAATAGCTCAGCAAGCGTTGGGCAATCGCTTGAGCCAAGCGCGTTTTGCCAACTCCAGGCGAGCCGACAATGGTTACTAAACGCGCTTTTTGGGCTTGAAATTGGACACAAATTGATTCAATCGCCGAATCGCGGCCAATGATTGAACTAAATGGAGGTAGTAAGTTTGATGGAGCTGGCTCAGGCGGCGATCCGCCATCAGTTGGGCTAGGCGATTGCCCAGTCCAAGCTGCATCAACAAAGGCCCGATTGGCCTCTACTTGGCAAAATTTGGCAATCCGCGCCGCAATCTGGCGTGAGGGCCGCCGTTCATTCGACTCGATTTTGCGAATCGTAATTGTTGAACAGCCTACCAACTCGGCTAAATATTCTTGGGTAAAATTAAGCTCTTTACGACGGTGTTTAAGCCAGTAACCAAAGCTTTCACTCATATATCGTGCCTAGGTGTGATGGGTTATTCGCTAGCTATTTGGTATCGAGCTGGATCTCACAACACTCTCCACCCATCATCGTAATACAGCCAGGCGAGCGTTTGCCGGCATAGGCTGTTCCGCCAACACACAGTTCGAGATCATCATCGCTTAGTTCAGAGGTTCCAACTGGGTTATGCTCCAACAACTGCGCTAAGAGGGCTGCTTGCTCGTCATGGTTTGATAGCACTGTCATGGGGTACTCCAAATTAACAGAATGTTGCTAGCTATCCATACAAGTGGTGGAATGTAGGCTGAAATGTGGAATGCCACCAACTGTACGGCACACGCTTCGTTTTGTCAAAATCTTGACATCGATTAGACAAAAGCTGAATCAATCGGCTGCAGGGGCCAGCAGTTTGCTGGTCCCCCAGGTTGAACGTAAGGAAACCAGATAGTCAGCGAAGTGACGATCAAGAAAATTGCGCATCATGGCGCTGTCATGGCGAATCGCGGCTATGCCCCATTGTTCGGCGCGGGTGGCTTGTTGGCGCAGGGCGGTTGTCAGCAAAGCCAAGGCAATGCCCGTTTGGCGCAGATCAGGGTGGACATAGAATTGAGTATAGACGCGGGTTTGGGCATCGATTAAGTGGGTCATAACCCAGCCCAAAATCTGTTGCTCCTGACAAAATACAAAACTATGCGCAGGATCAAACGGCTGCTCAAGCTGAAATGGCGATAAGCCCGGGGGAAACCAGTTGGCAGTTTGTTGGTTTGCTAGCCAATTTAATCCTGCTTGATCGGCATCTTGCCATGCTACAATGCTGCTGTCCTTGGGCAAGCGATATTTACGCTGGACCCAGCCAGCCTGCGCCATACGCACCACATCAAGTTTGAAGATCAGCATGCGAGCCTCGGGCGCTGGCCATTGTTGCTGGTTAAGCAAGCCAAGTATCGGCGCTGGCTGATCGGTTTGGCTATAAATCAGGTGCACTTGGGCGCAGGCCTGTTGGCTGAGGTTGGTTTCCAAGGCACTCAGTAATTGCCGCCCAATGCCTTGGCGACGATAGGCTGGCGCAACAAATAGCGAAAGCACGTCGGCTGAACGCTGCTGGTGGTTGGCCAAGGCTAAACCAATTGCCTGTTGTTGCAGATTGTAGGCTCCAATTGCCACAATCTGCGGCTGCGGCTGCACCAGCAAATCGCGATAGCGTGGATAGGTCAGCGGCAAAAATTCAGCCAAATCGGCTTGGGAAATTGGACTAATCCGAATCATGGCCCATTACCTCCAATAATGGCTCAGTCGTTGCACAGACGGTCGGTGCTTCCAAGAATGTGACCGATGGCACACAGGCTGGAGCTGCTTGTTGCAAAAGCCCATAGCCAATCCCGGCGATTCCAGTCATCAGGCCTGGTGGCTGCGCACCATATTGAACGCCACAGCGATAGCCACCGCGTTGAATGCTAGCAAAAATTTCGCTAGCAAGAGTTTGGGCTTGGGCTTGCAATTGTTGATCGGCATAATGCTTGGCTGCCGCTTGAATCAAGGCCAAATTGCCAAAATCGCCATGACATAACGAGTGATTCATGCCAAAGCCTTGCTTGAGGGTAGTGCTCAAGGCCTGTTGTAGGTCGTGATCAATCGTGGCATCATCAAGGCATTGCGCCATCCCTAGACGTGAAATGCCAATTCCGCTCGCTCCATGACACCACGCCGCCATACACAGCACCAGATCATCAGTTTGTTGATTGCCTTTGGTTTTGGCGGTGCGAATATCACGCCAATTCTGCTGCTCGGCCACAAACAGGCTGTTATCGTAGGCTAAGGCTTGCAAACCACACGCACGGTAGCGCTGATCGTTGGTTAATTGGGCAAGTTCGATCAAGGCCCAAGCGATGCCCGCTGTGCCATGGGCCAAACCACCCAAGGCTGGTTGTTCAGCATCGGTGATGGTTTGCCACGAACGGCCAATCGCCTCGGCTTGGCTGCTGGCAAGCAAATGGTCGCCACAAGCCAGCAAACTTGCATACAATTCGGAGCTTGGCGTGTGGGCGTAGATACGCAGGCCAACTAATAAGCTGCCTGCCGCGCCCGCCATCAGATCAAAGGTTGTATCATTGACCAGCAATTGGGGTATTCGCGCCAACCATGTTTCGGCTTTGTTCAATAATGCAGGTTTTTGCCAAAGGCTAGCCAGATGCCAGTAGAGATAACTGAGACCACCCCAGCCCACAAAGGCACCAACATCGGTTAATGTGGCTTGTTGTTGTTCAAGCAAGAGTTCGAGGGTTTGGAGGGCGCGTTCAGCCGCTTGGGTGTAGCGCTCAACGCCGCTAATCGCCCCAAGATAGGCCAAGAAATAGATAATGCCAGGCAAGCCATCGTAGAAATCCAGCCCGACCATTTGCAGTTCAAGCTGTTGAGTCAGGCCGATCCATGTGATTGAATGCTCGTTATGCAAGGCGGTTGCCAGCAATTCGTCGCCAACGCCGCAGGCTGCCAGCAACCAATCGGCATGGCTTGGTTGCACGTTAGTTGGTAACAGATAGCGCTCATTTGAACGATAGCTGTTGTGAAGCGAGGCGCTCATGGTCGCAAACGAGAAGCTAATCAGCCGCACTTGATTGGCTAGATCGTTGGAACTTAATTGATGCAAGCGCTCAAGCACCATCATTTTGCCGGAACGTGGTAAATAATCGGCAATCCGTTGGCCATCGCTGCTCCACAGGTCGCATGAATCAACCGAAGTGGTAAATAGCGGAATATCGCCCTGCCATAAGTCGCGATGCTCATACGGAATCAACTCGACCAACCGCTGATTGTATTTCACCTCAAACCACAGCCGATCAAACAGCCAATCGCGATCAAGCGCATCGCGCAGAACATCGGGATGAAAGCTTTCTTGATAGATTTTCGTATAGTAGGCGGTGTGGCGAGCAATCACCCGAATCGTGCACCCATACAGTTTCGCGAGTGGGCTAGTATCAGCTTGCAATTCGGCTTGGTGCTGCAATAAGAAATCATACATGGCCTCAAAGCCACTCACCACACAATTGAGGTAACTGCCAATTTGTTCAGCACTGACAGTGGCAATTGGGCTATGCTGGCTGCCAGAAAGGCTGACTGGCTGCTTAGTCATGCGCATGGTATCGGTGCCGGCTTCAACCCACAGGGGCATTTTATCCATACTGGTTTGACCATCACGCGTGCCCAAGCCACTAATATCGATGCCAGTTTTGCCTGCGCGTGCCTGAAACCGCTCCGGCAGTAAACTGACCCGCAAGACCGAGTTGGTCAAGACTTGGTTGGCCATAAAGACGTTTTCAAGCTGATTATCGCTATGCACCTGTGGGCCACACAGCGATTCCAAATCGATAAACATTGGGTCTTCACCAGCAGCAATAATATTTTCGTGGTGAAAATCTGAGGCATTCAGCACATACAACAACGCCAAATAGATCCCTTGGCGCTGATAAAAGCGTTCAATCGCCGCCGAATCGCTGAGCATGGCATGATCAACCCATTCCGACCAGCCATAGTGGTGGCGATCCAATACCTTGAGCAAGCGCAAGGGCAGCATCGACGAGTGTTGATTGACCCAGTGCAACAATTCTTGAAAGGCTTGGTCGATTGCCAATGATCGTGGTTTATAGACGAGCTTGGCATTTGCGAAGCTCAAAATCACAACACTTTGGCCGCCAGCATGCACATCGCCAGCGCCCGCTTGAAGACCAATCAACCCATCCGTTTGCTGGAGCACCGGAAAAAGCTGTTGTAACGCTGGCCAATCGTGATTCAAGCGTTCAAAAATGGTCGTGCTATTGGCGTGCCAGCGCTGAATGGTTAAGCACAATTGCTGAATTAAGACCGGATAGGCTTGTAACAAGTGCTGTGCCCGTTGGCGATCACGTAATTGTTGGACAAAATCATGATAGCGTTCTTCGGGGGTTGTGCCGCTTAATTGCGCTTGGACGCGAGCAAGATGCAACTCAAGCACTGTGACCCGACTAATCATCCACATACAGCGTTGGGCTAACGACTCAAACCAAAGCGTAACCCATTGATCGGGTTGCAAAAAGGCTTGGCGCGGTTGGATGCTGTTGAGTTGTTGGTGTAATTGCTGAACCGCATAAGCTAACAATGGCTCAACCAGATAGAGCAAACCATGCATGGGGTGTTGCAAAAGCTTGGTCGAATAGGGCAGCGCCTGCGGTAAGGGGTTGCGATAGACAGTTTCAAATAGCTCAACCCAGTCGGGTTGTGCTTGGTCTGCTTCAAATTGCTGGGCAGGCGTTTGTAAAAACTGCTGCAATTGCTCAGGTGTAAGCTGGTTCTGGGCGAGTCGTTGGGCAAACCAATCGCCATCTTGGAAGGGTGTTTGCGCCTGCCAGCGCTCAAAACGGCGCTGATTGGCAGCATTCAAGGGTTCATCGGAGCATTGTGCAGCGTGCATCCTACGAATTGCCAAGGGGAGCGTTGCACCCCAACCAAGCTGCTTTTGTGTTGTCATTAAGATCTCCCCAGGCTTTGGGTAATACCAATTTGGCAACAACGGCTCAGCGCAACGGATTGCGAATATGAGCCGTTGTTCGGTATAATGCTAGTGATCCAGCCGATGCGAAGCAGATTCAAGCCGATGCAGGGTTGTTGGATTGGGAAGCCCGCGTAAGTGCTGGTTGGAGCAATGGATGTCGGAGTTCATCGCTCCAGCCATTCCCGTGGCTGAACCACTGAGAGATTTCCCAAAACACTGCATGGTTGTTGCTCCTAGTTTTCGCGTGGTGGGCAGGTGCATTCACATTCTTTATCAGAGCGTGAGATGGTGCACGAATAGCTTTTGGCTGCAGCACCAGCGCTGACCACTTCGAGTTCTTCATCGCTTAACTCAACACTGCCAATAATCAATTCATAATTAATGGTTTGCATGATTAAGCACTCACTGCATTAGTTGACTGACAGGTGCATTCACAAGCGCCATCGCCGCGTGAAACGGTGCATGAGTAGCTCTTCTTTTCTTTACCAGCACTGACGACTTCGAGTTCTTCGTCGCTTAGCTCAAGGCTACCAACAATCGTATTGAGATCAAACTGTTGCATGCGAAGTCCTTCCTTCCATCACAAAGAGGCCAGTCTAGCTGTCGCTAGTGCAGCTACAGGTACAAGCGCCATCGCCGCGTGAAACGGTGCATGAGTAGCTCTTCTTTTCCTTACCAGCACTGACGACTTCGAGTTCTTCGTCACTCAGTTCGAGGCTGCCAACAACGGCGTTCAAATCAATGTTCAAATTATTCATGTAATGCTCCTGAATAGCTTACAAAATCAACCAATTAGCCGATGCTGGCGTGTGGGGTTGCTGGTGGAGTTGGAGATGAACCACAGGTGCAGGTACAAGCGCCATCGCCGCGTGAAACGGTACATGAGTAGCTTTTCTTTTCCTTACCAGCACTGACGACTTCGAGTTCTTCGTCGCTCAGTTCGAGGCTGCCAACAACGGCGTTCAAATCAATATTCAGCATGGAATCGCTCCTTTGAAAAATAATGCCAATTGAAGGATTAGGCGTTTGAGGTTGGGGCAGCGCTAGCGCTACAGGTGCAGGTGCAAGCACCATCGCCGCGTGAAACGGTGCACGAGTAGCTCTTCTTTTCCTTACCAGCACTGACAATTTCCAACTCTTCGTCGCTCAGTTCGAGGCTGCCAACAATGGTGTTTTGGTCGATCATGGGTGGTTTCCTTTGCACTAGCATGATGATTTCTATGGCACTGGCAGAATTGAATTGCCAGGAATGCCCAAATTTAGGTTTGTTGCTGAATAAGTTGGGCATAATAGCCCGCTTGGGCCAGCAACTCAGTGTGACGGCCTTGTTCGATAATTTGGCCATCACGGAGAACAACAATTAAGTCGGCGTTGACGATCGTACTCAGGCGATGGGCAATCACGATCCGTGTACAGGCCAAGCGATTGAGATTGCGATCAACCTCGGCTTCGGTGGCAACATCAAGGTGGCTAGTGGCTTCATCGAGCAATAACACACTGGGTTGATGAACCAATGCTCGGGCTAAGGCTAAGCGCTGACGTTGTCCGCCTGAAAGGCTGCTGCCACCTTCGGCCAAAATCGTTTCTAAGCCCATTGGCATGGCCTCAATATCACTGGCAATGGCTGCCTGCTGGCAGGCCTCGATAACCTGGGCAAGTTCAAGATCATTGCGCTGAAGCGTAATATTTTGGCGAATCGAGCCGCTGAAGAGAAAAGTATCTTGCAACACTACCCCAAATTGCTGGCGTAATGCTGCCAGATCAAATGCTTCAGTCGGTTGATTATCGTAGTAGATTGCGCCACTGCTTGGCTGATACATGCCCAAAAGCAGTTTTGCCAAGGTGCTTTTGCCCGAACCAGTTTTACCAACTAAGGCAACTTTCTGGCCTGACTTGATGGTAAGTTGAATATTCTTGAGCACAATTGGGCTATGGGTGCTATAGCAAAACGACACATCGCGTAGTTCGATCTGGCCAGCAGTCATGGCCGCACTCGGTGTCGGCTTGTTTGGCTGCTCAACCTTGCTATGCAACACATCGGCAATTCGCTGAAAATAGAGGTTGGCCAATTGAATATTTTGAACGGTACGAATAAGCATGGCCAGCGGCGCAAAGAATGCCCCAGCTATCCCCAACAATGCTAATAGTGTGCCCGTGCTCAATTGCTGATTGAGCACCAATTGTGTGCCAAACCACAAGAGGCCCAACACCGCACTCATATGAATACTATTGATCGCGGTATCGATCACGGCACTAGCCCGCGAGCGCCGCAGCGACCAAACCAATTGGTTGGTAAAGCGCGGCGACCATTGATCGAATACTTGTTGTTCGATACCGCTGGCCTTGATTGTCGTCATGCCGTTCAGCGCCTCGACCAAAAATCCTTGGGCCTTGGCTTGGGCATCAAGATCTTGGTTGATAATTTCGCGCAAGCGCGATTGAGCTAGCAGTACCAACCCAATTTCGATCAAGGCAAAGCCAAGCACAATTGCAGCTAAAAGGCTACTTTGCCACCAAATCAGCATAAAATAGCCAAGCACCAAGCTGCCATCGAGAATTAGCGTCAACACTTGGCTGGTAATGAGTTCGCGCATGATTGTATTACTGTTCAAGCGCATCAATAAATCGCCACTACTGCGCTGCTCAAAAAAGACAAACGGCAAAGCTAAGAGATGGCGAAAAAAACGTTGCATAATTTGCAAATCAAGCTTGGTTTGCAGATAAATGGTTAATTGCTGGCGTAATAATTGAATAACGCCCTGCATGACGATAAAACACATAATTGCTAGGGCGATTAGCGTCATTCCAGTTATCAGCGCCTGTGGAATAACCGTATCGATCACCATTTTGGTGAATAACGGCACAACCAAACCACCAACTTGCAACAAAATCGATGTGAGAATCAATTGAAAAAAGAGCGTTTTATGCTGGATCAGAAGCTGGAGATAATTTTGTAAGATCGTTTCGCGACGAATCTTGCGGCGTTGAAAGTTGACACTTGGCTGCATTACCAAACTAACACCAGTGAATGCCGTTAGGAATTCGGCTTTATCAATTCGCCGTCGTCCAAAATTTGGGTCAACAATTTCGGCGTAGGCTTCGGTTGTTCGTTCGAGCACCACAAAATGATTGAAATTCCAGTGGATAATAATTGGTTGACGTAATGCTAGTAGTGATTCATAAGTAAATGAAAATGCTTTGACCTCAAACTGATAGCTACGAGCCGCCTGAGCCAAGGTTTTGGCGCTAATTCCATCACGGCCAACCCCGCAACGCTCACGACATTCAGCGACACTCATTTCATGGCCATAATAAGTTAAGAGCATTGCTAAACAGGCAGCACCACACTCAATTTGGCTCATTTGCAATAAAACTGGCACTTTACGGCGTTGAGTATAGCGTTTAAGCAGGTTGCTAGTGTTTGGCTTGGTAAAAATCATACGCCCTACCAACTATTGATCAATAAGCTGCCCAAGGTTTGGCTATCTTCATAAATAACCAGTTGATCGTTTGGTTGAATAAAAGTGGTTAGCTGTAAGACAACCGTGGTTTCATTCTGATTAGGGATAATTTGCACAACCGTTGCTGAAACGCTTATCTGATTGACATAAACAGTCATTGTTTGAGCAATAATGACTGGTTGTTTAGTTTGATAGCGAATTTGCTGTTGATTGATTATGCTAGCGCTGGTATTAGGTTGTTGTGGTTGTGGTTGGAGCAACAACCAGCTTAGTCCGAATCCCAACCCGCAAATCAAGAGCCATAACCAATAGCGTGGGCGGCTTTCATCGATGGAAAGTGGGTTGATCATGGTTTGTTGTTTGAGATAGACTTCCAGGGCTTCTTGGCGATAAAATGTTGGTTTCATCACAACTCCAGTAACTATTCTAAGCATACCGAAATCCGACTGCTTGGAACAGCTACTGGAGCGATACAACAGTGATCCAACCAAGCGGTTTGCAACGATACAACGCTGGCCATTCCAATAGCGGATTTTGTCTTTTGTGATCATTACCTGTCAAACGTTAAGAGAGTGAGCCAATCCCCTAGGCTACGGATTGGCTGACTGAGTGTGTTTGTCATTCATGAGATATTTCAGTTGATTTTTCCAAGGCAACCGAATGAATTTCGTCACTGCATCACGGCCCATACCTATGGCAGCCTCAAAGCCGCTGTCTTGCAACACTTTGGCCCAAAGGAAAAAGCGAAACAACGCCATACTGCGCTGCACCAGCGGGGCTTCTCGGAAAACGATCTCTGGATTGCCGCGATTGCCCTCCAATATCAACTCACGCTGGTCTCGATGGATAGCGATTTTCAGCGGATGCAGGCGGTGGTCTCCCTGCCCACGGTGCGCTGTGATTAGGTATCAGTGTACGATTTCGGGAAAAATATACGCTAGCATTAAAAAATATTAATAATGAGTCTATTCATCGCAAGAAAAAAGATACTTGATTGCCTCACAACACAGGATGGAGGGCAACCAAGTATCCTTGACGAACATGGTTAGGGGCGAATGACGCTGTTGTTCGCGAGTTCTTGCTTTGTTGTTGCGTTGATAAGCCGTAGTGTTAAGGGGATGTTCCGTGGAATAGCGCTTTGATCAAGCCGAACCACTGAAACGGGAGAGTGTGTCCCACTTTCTGCAAACTCATGTGGCTGTGGGAGTGAAACAGTTGCATAGATTTGGATCATCGCTTCGTTGATGGTGATCGATTGAATCGACAGTGATGCGCCACCAGCTTGTCGAAGACCGAGAAAACATGCAACCATAACGGTTTGGGGTTGTTGCGATTGTTGAATGTGGTTGCGAACCGTTGGGTTGACCATTGCCGTTAGGTGGTTATCGCGTTGCTCTGATAGCTCTAAAAGACACATCGGCGTTGGTTCCCGATACTGCCCAGTAAATTCTCCCTCCCAGCTACTAAAATCGATAACCGTCGTTATGGGAATCGGTGTTTCTGCTGGATGAGATGCGCCACATCCAACCAATATGATGCTTGCACAAAGCAGGAGAAGTAATGATCGTGTCATGGAATACTCCTATTTACGACTATAGGGAAGGAAGATTTTATACGGAAGAAAAGGAGTTTGATCATAGACACCCCTCTGTGCTACCATGGGTGAGACAGATCTGGTGTATCAATCTTAAGTCGAGGGCCGCAAGGAGTTCTCATGGCCAGCAAAAAATCAACGCCCGACCAATCGACCCATGACCCCGAAGTGCGGTCCAAAGCCGCCCGCACCCACTGGAGTGCCCGCGACCGCCTGCGCATTCTGGCCGCTGCCGATGCCTGTGCCCCCGGCGAACTCGGAGCCTTGCTGCGCCGTGAAGGGATTTACTCCTCGCACCTCGCCCGCTGGCGACGACAACGCGCCGAGGGTGAACTGGCCGCGCTCACGCCCAAACGCAAAGCCGCACCCACGCCCGAAGCCCAGCGCCAGACCGCCGAACTCGCCCGCCTCCGCCGCGAAAACCAGCGGCTCCAGGCCAAACTGGCCCAAGCCGAGGTGATCATCGATGTGCAAAAAAAGCTTGCAACCCTGTTGGGCATCACGCTTCCAGTGCCGCCGACCGACGCACAGGATTAATCACGGCGGTGGCTGATCTGGCTCCGACCGTGGGCATTGCCGCTGCATGTCAGTCACTCGGTGTCCCGCGCAGCGCCGTCTATCGTGCCGCCCATCCCGCTCCTACGGCGGCTCCGCGTCGTCGGCCCGCCCGTGCGCTCACGCCCGATGAGGTCGCCCACGTTCGCACGGTGCTCAACAGTGACCGCTTTGCCGACTGTACGCCACGCCAGATCTACGCCACCTTGCTCGACGAGGGAACGTACCTGTGCCATTGGCGCACGATGTACCGGATCTTGGCCGCCCATCGCGAAGTTCGTGAACGCCGCAACCAGCTGCGCCATCCGACCTATGCCGCGCCGGAATTGTTGGCCACGGGGCCAAACCAGCTCTGGAGTTGGGATATCACCAAATTCAAAGGCCCAACCACCTGGTCGTATTTCTATGCCTATGTGATTCTGGATGTGTTCAGTCGTTGCATTGTGGGCTGGATGGTGATGGAGCGCGAATCGGCGGCCTTGGCCGAGCAGTGTATCGCCGAAACCTATCACCGCGAGGGCATTCAGCCGAACCAGCTGACGTTGCACGCCGACAATGGCAGTGCCATGACCGCCAAGCCCGTCGCCCAGTTGCTGGCGGATTTGGGCGTGACCAAAACCCATAGTCGCCCGCATGTCTCGAACGACAATCCGTACTCCGAAGCGCAGTTCAAGACCACCAAATATCGGCCTGATTTTCCCGATCGGTTTGGCAGTCTCATCGATGCACGGGCGTGGATGCGGGCGTTTGTGCCCTGGTACAACCACGACCATTGCCACAGTGGGATTGGCTTGCTGCCACCAGCGGTGGTGCATCGTGGGCAGGCCACCGCCATGACGACGGCACGGCAGCAGGTGCTGGCGACGGCCTATGCGACCCACCCGGAACGCTTTGTGCGGGGAACACCGCGCCCACCGCGTGTGCCGGAGGCCGTGTGGATTAACCGCCCAGGCGGGCCAGCTGATCCGTTGATGGAGTCCCCATTGCGCGAATAACCACCTTCTTTAATCGCCCGTTTACTCCGTTGTCATCTGTTTCATCGTGCTTGACACATTCCGCTGTGGCGGGCCGAACGGGAACGCGACACGGAAGATGCAAAAATCAAGCGCTATTGCCAAGAACAACGGCAGATCGGACGGGCACTGGAGGATCTGATAGCCCAAGAGCGGCCGATGTATGCCTTGGATGATCGCAAAGATCAGGTCATGACGGTGTTCAAAGTGGCCATCGCCAATCTGGGGATGGCCGTGCGGGATCAGTATTTTCCGCCCCATTATCGGCAGGCAACATGGCGGCGGCTGCACGCCTTTTTCGCGTTGAAAGGGCAGATCACGGCTGATGCGACAACCCTGCGTGTCACCCTGCGTCCGTTCAATGATCACCAACTCAACCGCGATCTCGCCGACCTCTGTGCGCGGGTAGCCCAGCATGCCCCCTACCTGCCCGATGGACGGCGGCTCGTCTTTCTGAGCGCACCACCGCCGCGTCCATGTCTAGATGTGCAATAACGCTGCTGAAGCGCAAAACCCTGGTCATACGTTTGCCCGCCGCTACCTTGCGACCCATCCTGGCGATTTGATCGGGCTCGCACGCCTGCTTGGCCACACGGATCTGAATACTACCAGTCGCTACACCCAACCAACGATGGCCGAATTGGCGGAACGGGTCGATCAACTCGGCCTGAATGCCTATGGGGAGGGCTAAATAAGCGCGGAAGGAGCCGGAGGTCGATCATGAATCGTCAGTTTGATAGCGGTTCCAGCCATGATTGACGCGTCGAGAGATGGTGTGCTAGGATAGCCATGATTCGTTGAGTGTTGATGGAGGACATCCCCTCATGAGAGACCGATCGCGTTGGTCGCAGCCCCTGCGGCGTTTTTTGCTGTGTGGAATCGTGATAAGTAACCTCAGTTGGTTGGCAGTTCCTACCGGATCTATCCCCGACGTTGCGGCTGCACCCTTCCCCAATGAAGCCGTCGCTTCGTCAGCACTGGCAACCACCAGTGCGGAGACACCCTCCCCAACGGTCGTCCTGAATAGCACGGGCTTTGTGCCCAATCACGGCCAGTTAGCAAACGATATTGTCTACGAAACTGCGTTGGCAGGTGGCATCCTTCAGGTGCTGCCGTCGGGCTGGCAATTGCGGCTCTCCTCGCCACTGACCAGCAGTCTTGAGCCAATCACCTTGACCATGGAGTTGGTGGGAGCCTCGTCGCCAGCCGCGTGGGAATCGAGCCTGCCACTCGTCACGACGGTCTCGGATTATCGCAGTCCTGATTCAAGCCGCTGGCGCAGCGATGTACCGCAATATCAACAGATTCAGGCCCGCACCATTTATCCCCAGATTGATTTGCACTATACCGTCACACCCTCGGCGACGCTCAAAAGTAGCTATCTCGTGGCCGCAGGAGCCGATCCGAACCAGATTGGCTGGCGCTATCCTGATGCCGATAGCGTGCAAATCTCCAATGATGGCTCGTTGGTCATCCAAATCAATGCCACGACCATCATCACCGAAAGCGCTCCGATCGCTTGGTAAGACCTGGGCGACGATCGGGTGTTTGTGCCCGTGGCGTTTCAGCTCGCAGCCGATGGCACGGTGGGCTTCACAGTTGGGGCATACGACCGCAGCCAGCCCTTAGTGCTTGACCCCAGTTTGACGATTAATCGGGTATTTGGGGCTGGGTTGCGCACAGTGAGCAACCTCGCGCGGCATCCCAATGGTCAGTATTATCTGGCCGGAGCAGGCGATAGTGGGGCGGTGCTGTGGCGCATTGGCAGCGACGGCCAAACACCGCTTGCATCGACCTTGCTTGGGTCAAGCGGGACAGTGGCACGGGTGGCGGTGACCGCAGGCGGCATGATCGTGGTCGGCATCGGTGCCTACGATTCCAGTGACCCGCAGCCTGTCCAAATCGTGCGCTTTGCTACGTCCACAAGTGTCCCGCTGGTCGAGAGTGGCGCGAATGGCCTGATCACTGATCTGGTGGCCCATCCCAGTAGCGAACAGGTGTAGATGACTTGGCGCAGCCTACCAAGCGACAATGGGTTTGTAAGCACAATTACGCCCAGCGCAACGACCCATACCGCGACCACCACCGCGCTCGTCGCCTATACCCATCTCGCCGTCACAAGCAGCGGCGTACTCTATGGCAGTTTCTCGCGCTCAACCGTGACCAGTGGTGGGTTGAGTAACCCATGGAGTGCGGGTGTCAGTCGCTGGACCGGGACGGCTTGGCAGATCGTCTATGAGCGTGTTGCCAGTGGCAGCAGTACGGCATGGATTGGCGGCCCGCTCGCCATCGATAGCATGGGCAACGTATGGGTCGCCTTGCATGAATCGGTGACCAATGTGGCAGACCATGAAGCAGTTCGTTTATGGGTTGTCGCGATTACACCCGCTGGAGCGCTGCCCATCCTCCGGCGATTGAGCGATGAAGTCCCGATCAATAGCGCCTATAGCGCAACCTTTGCCAATACCCTGACCGTCTTCAGTACGGGACAGGTGCTTGTTGGTGGAATCACCAATGGTCTGAGTAGCGCGACGCGCACTTTTGGTGTCCAACGCGGCTTTTTGATCACACTCCATAGCGATGGGACGGTGCTTGAGCAACACGAATTGCAGGGTTCATCAAACTATGAGCAATGGATTATCGATCTGATCGAGGCGGCTGGGGATGCGGTAGTGACTGGAATGCAATCGGTCGGGTCTAATGGTGTCGGATTTATTGGCCATGCGACCGTTTTTAAGCCCGTTCTCCCGAATATTCCTGATTTTACGACAAGCTATTATCAGGGCCGCATAGCTCCACGCTATAATCGCAAGCAGGGTTGTTTAGCTCGTATGCGCGGCGAGCAGGGATTGGTGATTCTCACCTATGGATCACCGCGTGGCCCAGAAAACACTATACCCCCATTGGATAACCAAGGCAATCCAACCTATGGGGCTGGCTTGCTTCCTCCTCCTCTAGAAGATCAGCCTCCGCCCGCCAGTATTGCAGATATTGAAACATCAGTTCAAGATTACATTGATGGTTATATAAGCTATCAACTCTGTAATACTGAGTTTGCTGGTGAAATACAGATTCCAGCAGAGCCGAACCTGCCCATACCCAACGCCAAACTCGTGATTGGCGTTGGATCGAGTAATTCGCCTTTAGGTGGTGTTGTGCCACGCCTTAATCCTGGCATGACAACAAATCATGCACGTGCATGGGCGCAGATGGTTAATCGGCTGCGTGACTATATTCAGAGTAATAGCTATGCTGGGGTACGGGTTGCAGGAGCTTTTGATGCTGAGCCAGCTTGGTGGAATGTGGATGTGGATGGGCAGCCGCCGTATCAACAGGAGGATAGCCTCACCAGTCGCACACCAACCTATGCATGGCTTGATGCCTTTGAGGATGAAAGTGACCCCGATATTTCGCTTTATATGTTTAGTAGCCTTGATGGTGCACCACGAACAACGACCACATGGTTAGGGAATGATGGGAGCCTCATCCCCAACGCCAATCTTGAACAGCGCTATGCGTTATTGACGAGTACCACGGGGAAACGCAAGATCATTCCGCAAGCCTACTATCTCCCCTATGACAAGGAATGGTATCAATTTCGCTGGTTTGCCAAATTAAACTATGCCGCGGTTCGCTTTGATGGGGTTATGTCGCAAGCCCAGTCTTCAGGGATTACGTGGGTAGCTATTGGGCAGGATCGGCGATTTTGGCCTGAATATACCGTAGATTATTATGCGGTTGATCCGACTGATCCTAAGTCGTTAATGCAAAATCTGCCACCTGATCAGGCATGGCTGATGTTTCATGATGTATTGCATCGAACGCTCGTGAGTGATTATCTGGTACCAGCAAATTTTACCTTGCCAAGTGATTTTGTGCTTGCACCATTAGATGCAGGACTAGAAGTTTCAATTGCTAGCACCACAGCGTGTCGGCCACGGGTGAATCCAGCGAGTGATGGCTTGTACGCGCCACCCGATTCTGCGGAAAACCACTTTTTTCGTGGGGCATGCTTCCCGTCCGGTACAGTATTGCCGCGTGAAATGACGATACCCTCATTCATCGAGGGCTTCCCAAGCGGTGTCCAACCACGCTATAACCAAATTACGCGTGGCGAGTTGCCATGGTTAACTGATATTGATTGGGGATATTGAGCTATGAAATGCAACAAAGACTATGCGAAACAATTACTATCTCTCGGGTTGGTTGTAAGTATTTTGGCTGGCTGTGGGCGGTCTGCAGTAGTGCCGGCTGTCGAGATCAGCCCATCGGTAACATCTCAGCAACCGCTTTCAGGATCGTTACCAACCGCGACCTTTGAAGACCCCTTTGCTTGGGTGACTGGTACGCCTCACCCCGATGCGGTTATACGAATTACCGCAGAGGCCGCCCATGATTTGGCCGTAACTCATTTTGAAGCAACTATGCAATCGTTGCCCACCGCAGATCCAATGGGGCCGGCTATAACCTATGAACCAGACCCAATCGATGTATTACCCATAGGAATTATTTTAGGGGCAGACTGCGAACCCTTGGAAGGAGATCCCACATTTGTCACGACGAGTTGTTGGACAACACGGATACAGAACAATTCAATTCGAGTTCGTGTTGGAGCTGGCAAAGAATATGATGATTCCCCTGGATCAATGTATGTTGTCGTCTATCCTGAAAGTGATCGTTCCGAGCGAGATATCCAGACATACCTTGCCCCACAAGTTACTGGTGTGTTAAATCTTACGGCAGTAGCCTATCCGCTGATTGATCTTCAGTCTGATACTGGTCTCCCGTTTCGTTTCAACCTTGAAACGCGCCAATGGCTCGATCCCAATGGCACACCGATTCCGGTCACTGCCACCCCAACCAGCACCAGCGAACCAACCGTTGCCACGCCAACCCCGGCTGGAGGGATTACGGTGACTTCGCTCACCTTATTTGATGCTGATACTGACCAACCACTTATCGGCTTTGATCCGATGGACACGCCAACTGTCCTCGATTTTGTGGCCTTGGGCACGCGGCGACTCAACATTCGCGCTAACACCAGCCCAGCCACAGTCGGCAGTGTGCGCTTCAGCCTCGACGGTGCGCCGTATCGGATTGAGGGTGGTGCACCCTATGCCTTACAGGGCAACACGGGCACAGATTATGCCGCCTGGACTCCTAGCGCAGGCCAGCATCAACTGGTGGTAACGGCATTTAGCGGCGCGAATGCGACGGGAACACAAGGCGGCAGCTTCACGCTCGATTTCACCGTCGTTGATACCGCGACGGCAACTGCGACCGGCATTCCCGCCAGTATCACGCCCGTGCCTGCGACCCCAACCAGCACTGGCAGCACCAGCACGCCCAGCACGGCCAAAATCGCGTTGTTTGTCGTGGGCGATGCCACCGCCTTGAATGCCAATGACACGATGATTCAGTCACTCTTAGTTGGCG
>NZ_BAABRU010000023.1 GCF_039545135.1 Herpetosiphon gulosus
CGTTTCACTGGTTTCCCCATTCAGCATCGCGATTTCTTCGGCGCTCAAGCCCAAATCGGTCAGTGAGAACGGGGTCATTTCTGGCTCGACTTCGACGCTTGGTTGCTCAAACTCAAAATCATCGAACCCGAATCGAGCTGGTTCTGCTGCCGCCGTTTCACTGGTTTCCCCATTCAGCATCGCGATTTCTTCGGCGCTCAAGCCCAAATCGGTCAGTGAGAACGGGGTCATTTCTGGCTCGACTTCGACGCTTGGTTGCTCAAACTCAAAATCATCGAACGAGAATGGCGCTGGCTCTTCCGCCGCCGTTTCACTGGTTTCCCCATTCAGCATCGCGATTTCTTCGGCGCTCAAGCCCAAATCGGTCAGTGAGAACGGGGTCATTTCTGGCTCGACTTCGACGCTTGGTTGCTCAAGCTCGAAGTTATCGAACGAGAATGGCGCTGGTTCTTCCGCCGCTGCTTCGCTCGTTTCCCCATTCAACAGCGCGATTTCTTCGGCGCTCAAGCCCAAATCGGTCAGTGAGAACGGGGTCATTTCTGGCTCAGCGTCCGCACTTGGTTGCTCCAACTCGAAGTTATCGAACGAGAATGGCGCTGGTTCTTCCGCCGCTGGCTCGCTGGTTTCGCCGTTGAGCATGGCGATTTCTTCGGCGCTCAAGCCCAAATCCGTCAGCGAGAACGGGGTCATTTCTGGCTCAGCGTCCGCACTTGGTTGCTCCAACTCGAAGTTATCGAACGAGAATGGCGCTGGTTCTTCCGCCGCTGCTTCGCTCGTTTCCCCATTCAACAGCGCGATTTCTTCGGCGCTCAAGCCTAAATCGGTCAACGAGAACGGAGTCATTTCTGGCTCAGCGTCCGCACTTGGTTGCTCCAACTCGAAGTTATCGAACGAGAATGGCGCTGGTTCTTCCGCCGCTGGCTCGCTGGTTTCACCGTTGAGCATGGCAATTTCTTCGGCGCTCAAGCCCAAATCCGTCAGTGAGAACGGAGTCATTTCTGGCTCGGCTTCCGCACTTGGTTGCTCCAACTCGAAGTTATCGAACGAGAATGGTGCTGGTTCTTGCGCAGCAGACTCACTCGTTTCCCCATTCAACATCGCGATTTCTTCAGCGCTCAAGCCCAAATCGGTCAGTGAGAACGGAGTCATTTCTGGCTCAGCATCCGCGCTTGGCTGTTCAAGCTCGAAGTTATCGAACGAGAATGGCGCTGGTTCTTCCGCCGCCGTTTCGCTCGTTTCACCGTTGAGCATGGCAATTTCTTCGGCACTCAAGCCTAAATCCGTCAGCGAGAACGGAGTCATTTCTGGCTCAGCGTCCGCACTTGGCTGGTCGAAATCGCCAGCAATGAAGTTTTCAAGTGGCTCTTCGGTTTCATAGGCTTCAGCCTCATCACCGGAGAACTCCTCGTCCATATTAATCACTTCATCGCCATCGCGAATTTGAATGCCATTATCGTGCAAGGCCAAAGCGATGCGGTCGATTTCCTCAGTTTGTGATTCAGGATCATCGAATTGATTGATGATATCGGTCAAATCGACATAGCCTTGTTCTTGACCAATTCCCAAGAGCGCATCAAACACCGGGTCATCGCTTTGATTTTGGCCAGCTTGCTCAATTGCCGCAATTTCCTCTGCCGATAAACCAATATCGTTCAAGGAGAAGGGTTGTGAGCTATCGCTTAGTTCGCGCACAGGCTCTTCGTAGGCTTGGGGTTCTTGGTCGAAACCCAAATCGTCGAGCGAGAATGGCTGCAAACCACCATCAAAACCATCATCATCGACGGCAGCTGGTGCTTGATTCATTGCTTCAAATTGAGCAATTTCATCAGCATCAAGCCCCAAATCGGTCAAGGAGAAGGGGGTCATATTTGGCTCTTCTTCAACCTTGGGCGTGGGTTCAGCTGCAGGTTTTGGATTAAACTCGCCTGAATAAAGCGCTTGCTCCTCAGGATCAAGCCCTAAATCATCGAGCGAGAATGGTGTAATGCTTGGCTCATCGAAGTTGAAGCCTTGATCATCGTTAGTTACCGGCGCATCAAAACCAAATTCATTTAAGGAAAATGGAGTTAAGCCCGATTCATCGTTGGTTGGGTCAGTGGGCAAAGCACTATCTTCGCCAGCTTGTAACAAGGCAATTTCATCGTCGCTCAAACCAAGTTCAGTCAACGAGAAGGGCTTGATTTCCAATTCTTCATCGACTTGGGTTTGCGGTTGGCCGAGATTGCCCATGGCGTTGTAATCGGCAATTTCATCGGCATCCAAGCCCAATTCAGTTAATGAGAAAGGCGTAATTGCTGGCTCAGTATCAGCAGTGTGCAGATCATGCTCATCATAATTACGCAAATCAACATCATCATTCGAGAAGAAGTTCATCGCCTCATCGTCAGAATCGGCAGGATCATAGACTGGCTCAACCAATGGTGGCAGGGTCTGAGTCTGCTTCTTAATCACCATGCGGTTGAAGATTCCAGCATCATCTTCTTCATCTTGGTTGAACTCTGGTTCAGGTTGCGCTCCAAAGATCGAACGCGAGCGTGAACGTGGTTGTTGCCAGCTAAAGCCGCTTGATTCTTGATCGGTATCGGGGAAGCTGGGCAAATCGCGGCTGAAAGGCATGCTTGGCTCTGATGGTGTATCGATTGAATCGAAACTCAGTTCATCAAGCGAGAATGGCTTTAAGGTATTTGGTAAAGCCAAATCATCATCTTGGGCTTTCGAGCTCGTTTCAGGCTGTACATCATCAAAATTTTCCAAGGAGAAGGGCTGCAATTGCTCAGGCAACTTGCCAGTATCCGCGCCAGTACCTGGAATATCGTCGATGCTACTTTCATCCCAATCGCCAAAGCTAAAGGGCGTTAGATCGCCTGGCAACTCAAAATCATCAGCGCTGGCAACGATCGGCTCTGGTTCAGGTTTGGTTGGAGCAACCACAGGCTCGGGCGCAAGCGTTGGTGCTTTATTGCTAGGAACATCATCAACTTCATCGAGCGAGAAGGGCTGAAGATCTAAACCCAAGTCGTCGAGATTGAAATCGACATCGTATTCTGGCTCAGCGATTGCAACCGCTGCTGGTGGAGGGCTAGCGGGTGCTGCCCCAAAGTCGCCAAACAACAAGCTGCGCAAGAAATCATCGTCGGCGTTAGCCGCAACCCCAACCGCAACTGGAGCAGCCTCGACTTCAGCCAACCAAGCGGCGGCTGGCGCTTTGCTCGCTTGTTCGGCGGCCAAGCGATCGCGCTCGGCTTGTTCGGCAGCTTCGCGGGCAAGGCGTTCTTTTTCGGCCTTTTCAGCTTTCTTGGCTTTCCAAGCGGCTTCATCGAAGGCCTCGATTTTGGTATCGGGGGCTTCGACTGGTGGCAGCATCCCATCGAACAAGGCATAGGCCACGCCTTGGCTGGGGTCGAGTTGCTGGGCATGTTGCCACAGCTTACGGCCTTTGGGGTCACCAGCGGCCAACAAATGATAGCCCAAGATCAAATTGGCCTTGAGCATATCGGGGTAATCGCGCAGAATATCGCTGGCAACCTCGGCGGCTTCAGCCTCTTGGCCATTGCGCCAGAGTGCTTCAGCGAGCGCTACCGCAATATCCACCCGCTTGGGGTCATCGGCGAGCACATCGTTAAATTCCTGAATCGCCTTATCGAAGCGTCGTCCGCGCACATACATACGCCCGAGACCTGCCTTTTTTAGCAAGATTCGGGCGTTTTCGCTACCCCAAGCCTCGGTATACAAACGCAACACTTGCGAACGCAACTCAGGCAAATCGGGCTTAATTTCAAATGCTTGCTCAAACTCGCGGATTGCCGCTGCGAGGTTGCCTTGACGCTCGTAAGTTACCCCCAAGCCCACATGGACAGGGATATTTTCGGGGTCAGAACGTAAGACCCGTTCAAAGGCTTCGACGGCTTTGGCTAAATCTTGGCGGTTAAGATACGATTCGCCGAGGATACGGTACGCTTCAAGATAATAGGGAAACGATTCAAGCAGATGCTCACTCGCACCAATGGCACGCTCCTCCTTCCCTGTTTCGAGAGCAGACCGTGCTTCATCGTAGAGTGCTTGGATCGTGGTGAGAGCCATGCCGCTCCTCCCTGCGCTGTGCATCCAGCGCATCTGATAATCCGTGTCGATCAATTAATTTATAGATCGTGGATTTGGGCGAATTGCTAAAGAATAATGGCGTAAAATGCGAAAGTATTATAGCGTACCCGTTGATGCTACGCAAGCAGAAATAGCATTACAGTGCGCTAATTCGCATTTTTAGGCCAAATTAACTACGGCTTTTTGTCGTTAGGCTGCCACTTGCCAAAGTGGTGCGACCCGCCCTATGGCCTGACGCAATTCATCAAGCGTAAACGGTTTGGGCAAAACTACGGTTAATGGATCGTTATTGAGATCAGCTTCTTGATGCACGATGCTATTAATCGCAGCGGTGCAGATGATCACTGGTAGGCTGTGGGTTTGAGGCTGAGCACGCAATTCACGCCAAACGTTCAACCCATCCATTCCCGACATCATTACATCAAGAACCAGGAGTTCTGGTGGGTTTTGTAACAACTTTGGCAACGCTTCGAGGCTCGAAGCCCAATGGTGAATTTCCTGAATGCCAAGGTATTGCAACATCACATCGATTAACTGCTGAAATTCACTCGAATCATCGACCACCGCTATGCGCTGTAACATACCACAACTCCTTATTGATCGTCCTCCACGGTCTGAAAGGACGCAGGCAGAAATTTACGCCATTCTTCAAGACCAAGCCCATGCATTCGGCGTTCGATTAAATAGTATGGGCTAGCAAACGGGCGAAAGGGTGGCCGAATTAAGCGCATTCGTGCCTCCTCGGGAGTTCGCCCACCTTTGCGATGATTACACGTTCGGCAGGCGCTTACAAGATTTTCCCAGCTATGTGCACCACCTCGATGGCGCGGCAACACATGGTCAAGCGTGAGATCAGCACTGCTCCGATTACAATATTGGCAGGTGTAGTGATCGCGACGGAAAATTTCACGGCGAGAAAGCTTGACATTAGGCAAGGGACGACGAATCATATGGCCCAATCGGATGACCGACGGACAAGCAATGGTGTCGTTGGTCGTGTGCAACACGGCGTGGTTGTGTTCCAACACTTCGGCTTTACCACCCAACACAAGCATCAAGGCACGGCGTGCAGAGCAGATATTGAGTGGCTCGTAATTATGGTTGAGGACGAGTACGGGAGAGTTCATCGCGATCAGACTCCTTCGACATGGAAGATGCGATGTAGTTGCCCGTGGTATTGTATCATTGCCCCTACGCCTTGGCAACGTCCCTCAGCAAAAACCAATCTTACGATGGAGCTTCGTCGGTCATCCGTATGATGTTTAGACGTTCTCCCAAGCACTTAGGTTGTCCAAAATGGCCCGATCTTCGCTACTCAACTCAAAATCGGCTGCGCCCAAGGTATCGTGGAGTTGGCCACTACTGGTTGCCCCAATAATCGCCGAGGTGATCGCTGGTGCACCTGTGACCCATGCCACTGCCAGTTGGGGAATGGTTTTTTGGTGCTTCTCAGCTAACACTTCTAGCTGATCAATTAATGTCCACAATGGCTCGCTCAAGCGTTTGTCATCACGGCCACGTTCAGCAACCCGCGTGCCCTCAGGGATGGGCTGATCACGCCGAAACTTGCCAGTCAACAAGCCACCTGCCAGCGGGCTATAGACAATCACCCCAACCCCATACTTGGCGCAAACAGGTTGTAATTCGCGCTCAAACTCGGCTCGATTGAGCAAATGATAATGTGGTTGCAGTGAATCGTAACGGGCAAGATTCAGTTTATCGCTTGTCCATAGGGCTTCCATCAATTGCCATGCGCGATAATTCGAGCAGCCAATGTAGCGCACTTTGCCTGCTCGTACCAAATCATCAAGCGCTCGCAAAGTCTCGTCGATTGGCACTTCGCCGTCGGGAAAGTGGGTTTGATAGAGGTCGATATAATCAGTTTGTAAGCGCCGCAAGCTGGCATCAACTGCTGCAATAATATGCTTGCGCGAAAGCCCTTGATCGTTCGGCTGATCGCCCATTTGGCCGCGCACTTTGGTTGCAAGCACCACTTTATCGCGGCGACTTGGCTCCTCGGCCAGCCAACGCCCGATAATTTCCTCAGTTTTGCCAGCATACGAACGTGGGTCCCAACGCGAATAAACATCAGCAGTATCGAAGAAATTGATTCCAGCATCGAGTGCTTGACTCATAATTGCAAACGATTCTGGCTCTTCAACACTCCAGCCAAAAGTCATTGTACCCAAGCATAATTCCGAAACTTTAAGTCCTGTTCGGCCTAATTTGCGATAGCGCATGGATCTTCCTCCTACATTTAAGTTTTTTAACCACGAAGCTGTGGCTATGGGCTATGGGCTATGGGCTATGTGTAATGGTTTATCGCGTTAACAACGGTCAGTATGCCCTCACCCCCCAACCCCTCGCCCACTGCGGCGGGCGAGGGAGCACTCCTGGAGCGGTTCCCCCCTCGCCTCGCGGGCGGGAGAGGGGGTGAGGGGGTGAGGGGGTGAGGGCACGAGAATTGGTTGTTAATCTAATGAACCATTACAGCTATGGGCTATGGGCTATTGAAAATCCCACAATATGTTCCGATAGCATGAAGCCTATGGCTACACATTAAACCTTCTGATCCTTGGATTCTGCCCCTCGTGAATCAAAAGTCGCAAGATCGTAACCAAAGCTGCGACTTTTTTGCGACTTTTTTAGCAAGCCTCGCTGCTATACTCTTTTGTGAGCGAAGAACTTTGAAACACAAACTAACCAGCAATCAAGGAGGTCTGAGTTACTGATAAGGAATTGAACGGTAGTGCGGTGAGAGGCGCTACCCCTGCTCAAAGCTAGTGCGGTGAGAGGCTCTAGCTCAGGGCAAATCTGCGAAACAACGGCCCGATGTTGTGCCATAGCTCGCAGCCTTATCAAACATTCAAACTAAAACTTAAGCTACTAGTGGTTGTGATCGTTTGAGCAGTGCTACGGCGCTGCTCTTGGCTTTTTAGCTGCATCCTTGCAACGATTCTGCTCTAAATCTGCTACTGCTGCCGATCAGCAATCACTATACTCAAAACTGAGTGGAATAGCGAATTAGATTGAATAGGAGAGAGTAATGCTGAGAAAATTGATCATCACAATCATAGGAGGTAGCCTTCTGATATTTGTGTTGCTGATGGTGTTTGAGCCAGTTCAAGCGTATGCAGCACTTGGCCCAATCGACGATTTTCCCATTTATCTCAATAGTTCTAACGTTCGGCATAATGGCCAAGCAGTGCATTATTATTTGTTGCAACAGCTTGAACCACGTGAGCTTGAGGATTTTCACATCAATGCGCTAGCTAAACGTGCTTGGCACTTGCAAGCAACCACAATCAACCAACCAGCAATAAGCATGCGCTTTGAACATGCTTCAATCAAGGGTTTTGTCGAGCTGACAATTTCACATCACGTTGGTGGGTGTCAACCAGATTGGAGCGAGGTGTATGCTCGTTATGTCGATCCGCAGAGCGCTCCAGTTGCCTCACCAACATTAAATATTCGCTGGCGAGTCAATCGGTTTGGTTGCGATAGCGCCTAAATTAAGCCAGGCAGAAAATCCAACCCCTCGCCCACGACAATGGACGGGGGGTGGGATTGCGTTTAGCCGCTGACTACTTGAGTTGCCTGATCGAGCGGTACGCCTTCCATCGTTTCGCGAATCAGTTGATCAACGACCGCTTTGATGTCGCCAGTTTCTTCGTAGGTGCGCAGTTGGCGTTCGGCGCTGGTGCCATGCTTGAGCACTTGGTCAATATAATCGACCGCTGAGCGCGAGCCAAGGTCATCGACCACATCATCAACAAATTCACGCAATTCGGCCATCAGATCATGGGCTGATAATTCTTCGCGGCGGCCAAAATCGATCAGCTTGCCACCCATTCCATAACGAGCCGCCCGCCATTTGTTTTCGTTGATCAAGGCGCGACTGTAAACGCGGAAGGTTTGGTTTTGGCGGAATAAGCTGTAAATTTTGACAAAAATCGCCTGAACCAAGCCAGCGATCATAATTGCTTCGTCAACTTTGGTGGCAATATCGCAAATCCGCACTTCTAGCGTGCCAAACATCGGGTGTGGCCGCGCATCCCACCAGACTTTTTTGCCATTGTCGATGCTATGAGTTTTGAGCAAAATGTTGATATATTGCTCAAATTCGGCATACGATTGGAAGGTATCGGGAATGCCAGTGCGTGGAAAGTTGGTAAAGATGATTGAGCGATACGATTGAAAACCAGTTTTGCGGCCCATCCAGAAGGGCGATGAGGTGGAAAGCGCCAATAAATGCGGCAGAAAGTAACGCGCCACATTCATAATTTCGATGCAGGTTTCGTTATCGGGCATGCCGATGTGCACATGCATACCAAAAATCAACAAGCGTCGCGCCGCCTCTTGCATCTCCTCGATCACGCCATAATAGCGCTCGTGGGGGTAAATATCCTGCTTTTGCCACGACGAAAATGGGTGTGTGCCAGCAGCAGCAATCCGCAAGCCTTTGCTCGCAGCCAAACTGCCAATTGCTCCGCGCAAACGAATAATTTCGGCACGAGCTTCCTCGACCGTGCGACAGACATGCGTGCCCACCTCGACAATCGATTGATGCATTTCGGGCTTCATCTGCTCGCGTAAAATCAACTGACCCTCGTCGAGAATTTGGGTAATGTACGATTTTAATTCGCGGGTTTCAGGATCGATAATCTGATATTCTTCTTCGATCCCAATCGTAAAAGGAAAATGCGGATGCCCTGGATCACGATATTCCATAAGATCCCCCGTTGGTGTGTCAGTTGATAGTGGGCTTTGAGTGGGTTGCTGCCAGTGGTATTGCCCTTAGAATAGTTGATGTTTTTGTGCTTGTCTACGGTGAGATTTAGCTTGGTTTAGCGAGCTGAAAGGTTGGTGTGGTCGAGCCGCCGCCTGCGGTCACATTCAGCAATGTCACCGTCGATAAGCGCGTCAGACAACCTTGAACTTCGCTGCCAAATAAAAACGGATCGGTATCGACCAAGCGCTGGCCGATGTGCAATTGACCATCGACCATAGCCGGATAATCTTCGTAGGCGATTACGACCCGCTCTTGCACCACAAATGGCTCAGTTAAGGCCTGTTGTAGCGCCAAATCCCAAGCTTCGGCCTCGGTTTCCCAGCCAATCGTAATGCCTTGGCCACCATAATCGTCGTTGGGTTTGAGCAACAGCCGATCGCGGTTTTGACGGATAAAATCCAGCAGATCAACCTCGGTGCCAGCATAATCGGTACGTCCAGCGGCCACCCGCCGCGTCCAAGGAATATGCTGGGCAAGCTGTTGCTGGGTCGCAGTGCTAATTCCAGCGGCGCTGGTAATCGCCGGATCAGACAACAAGCCAAAGATCATTTTCTTGTGCAGCAACTTGGCGCGAAAATTATTGGCCAAGCAAATTGCTCCATCGCGGTAGGCCTGAGTTAATGGGTGGTCGAAGGCTTCATTGCCTAAACGCTGCAAAAATTCGGTCGTCAACAAGCGTTTATACACAAAATTAACTGGTGTGTTATTGGCATACAGCGTGCCAGCGGAGTAGCGCAAATCTTCCGGCGCACAAATCACGCTTTTCAAGCCATGCTCAGCAAAATATTGCTGAAATAGTTGAAACTCCGAGAGCGTTGGCAAGCCATGCCAATCGACAATTGCAATTTTTGGATCGCCTGTGCCGCCCCATTCGCGATAAACCGCCAAAAAAGCTTCTAATAAGCGTTGACGAGCAGGCAAACTTTCAACCTGATAGTGGCGTTGAAACTCTTGCATAATCGGCAATTGCTCGAACACCTGCGAAAGAATATCCTCGTAGGCAATTGCGGCGGGGCTTTCGGCGTTATATTCGACAAATTGAAACGAGCTGCTATCGCTGGTTAAAAATGAATCAAGCCGTGAAGAAACGCTCAATTCACGGTAGCCAGGCTCATAACTAATTAATTGATGTTCACCCTCGGTCAAGGCCAGCAGATCGAGTACCTCTGGCGTGCGCAAAGCATACTCAACCACCGTGCGCGACGCTTCGGCCACCAACTGCGAAACCCGCGCGATCAGGCTCGATTGCTCAGCACTGAGAAAATGTGGCCGTAGCACATTGCACAACGGACGTGTGCCAAAAAAAAGATTTTGTTCTTGTTGTAGGCTGGTGAGACGTTCTTGGGAAGCACGAGCGAGATCGGGCGTGAGGAGGGCGTGATAATCACGAATCGCTTGCTCTAACATAGGCCGCTCCATGAATAGCAACAGCGAACATAGCCGAAGGTATTTAAATGGGCTATGTTCGCTGGCTTGTAGCTGTAATGGTTCATAGCATTAACAAACATTTTAGCGTTCCCTCACCCCCAGCCCCTCTCCCACTGCGGCGGGCGAGGGGAGCACTCCCTGAGCGGGTCCCCCTCGCCTCGCGTGCGGGAGAGGGGGCTAGGGGGTGAGGGATAATCAGCATTGCACCCTAATGAACCATGACTTGTAGCGATTATTCTTCGCTGGGTTTGCTTGAACGCGCCTTGGGTTTGCTCGTCGCCGTCAGCAACGAGTTCCATTGATAAGTTACTTTAGTTTGTTTGCGCTTGCCTAAGGCATAATCGATACACATATCAGCCATGGCATTGACCACCCACGGGAAGTAGTGGTCGGTCAAGGAGTTAATATCCATATCGGGAGCTGGGTTGGTAAAATCGATGGCGTAGGCGATGCCATCCTTAATCGCAAACTCAACCGTGTTCATATCGTAACCAAGAGCCTCGTTGAGTTTGCGTGCGCCATCGAGCACCTGTTGGCCTTCTTCAGGCGTGAGGAAACTAGGCTCGTGGAAATAGCGATGCGGCCATGGTGCATTAGCATCAAACTTCATTACCATAAAATGCTCTTTGCCAATACACATCACGCGGGCATATTTTTCCCATTCGATACATTCTTGCAGCATCATGCACTCGGTGCCAGTAGTGTTATAGGCATCGTACAATTGATCATACGTATAGAGCTTAAACACTTGCTTAAAACCGCCGCCCCAAGCTGGCTTGAGAATTACCGGAAAGCCCCCGACCGCCTCGACATGATCTTCCCACGGAATCGGATAGATCAAATTGCGCAACGATTCATCGACCACGCCTTCGACATATGAATGTGAGGGCAAAGCAATCGTGCGTGGATGTTTGACCCCAATCGCATCGGAGAGCGAAGCACCAAAAAACTTATCATCGGCACTCCACCAAAACGGGTTATTGACCACAACCGTGCCTTGGAGCACAGCATTTTTGAGATAGGTGCGATAGTAGGGGATTTCGTGGGAGATCCGATCAACGATGACAGCGTACTCGTTTGGCTCGTTCATGGCCGTCCCACCCAATTGCAGGTACTCGGCGGTTACGCCAACATTACGCCGATTGACTTCCTCGATAAATGCTGGCGGCCACGACCATTCACGCCCAACCATGACCCCAATTTTCTTATCAGCTTTTTTTGCTTTTGCCAAGCAAAACCTCCTTGTAGCGGACTAGGCTTTGAGGGAAAATTCTGTGGGTATTTTTGTGGATGCTGCTTCGTTGCGAGGCGCATCATAGCATATCCAGCCTTGCTACGCCAAAATAGCTCCAGCAGCATTCTCGATCAATTGCTAGCACAAGCAGATTATTGACCATCAATCGCTAGTTATTACGCTTATCATCGTTACGATCTTGTAAATCGCGCTGAAACAAGACAAATTCATAAACTTGCTGGCGGCGATCAGGGCTAAGCGTAGTAAAAATTGAGAGCAATGCTTCTTGTTCACGCCGCGAATCGGAGTAGATTTTGGTTTCAGTCGAGGCTGCTTCGCTAATCATTTCTAAGGCAGTCGTCCGAAATACTTGAGCCAAGCCTTCAACTTCGGCAATTCGTGGTGAAGTATTGCCAGCCTCAACCGCGCTAATGTATGAGCCAGAAACTCCAACTTTTGCGCCTAAATCATTTTGGGTTAAGCGATCGCGAGAGCGTTTGCGTTTGATAATTGCGCCAATAGCCTCACTCAAACTAGCCATGCCAATCTCCTATCTTGCTGCTAATTCGGTTGCGATTCGCTTGCATTGTACAAGAAAACCCAACAAAAAAGGAAGAATTATGAGGGATGAGGGATGAAGTAAACTCCATAAAAAATGAGCAACCATAAAATTTAACCGCGAAGAATGCGAAGGTGAAGATTTTAATGCAGAGACGCAAAGCATGTGGAGCTGTAGGCTGATAGCTATCGGAACAATTTTTGATATTTCCAACCAATCGCCGATAGCCATAGCCCCCTTCGTGCCCTTCGTGGTTAAAAATCTGAAAACGTTAACGGTTGGCCTCTTGCATTCACCCACAATATGCCTCATACTGCATAGTACCGAAATATATACTCTAGTTCGAGGAGGACGAAGGCGACAATCTGGATTGTTGCTGCTGCGTCCACAACCAGCCAGCCATAATAACGCCGTAAGGCCCGATTGAAGCCGATTGAACCCATGGACCCTGCATCTAGTTTAGAGCTGCTTGGGCTTGCGATGTGTCTCATTATTGTGAGTGTCGCCTCAGCAGCCGAAGCAGCGCTCTCTACTATCTCACGCCATCGAATGAATACGCTGTTGGAGAACGGCGAACGCCGCGCCAATGTGGCGATGCGCCTGTTGGAAGACCCCTATCATCTACGAATTGGGACGTTGTTGCTTAGTACAGTTGGGACAATTGGGGCAACAGCGCTGCTCTTGACTTTTGTCGCCAATCGCACTGGTTGGCAACAAGCCTCGTTTCTGTTGATATTTCTGCTGGTTTGGCTCACCATCGGCACAACCTTACCTAAAACCCTCGCCACCGCCTATCCCGATAGTATGGTGCTTTGGACGGTGCGTCCATTGCGGATTTTGCTGTGGTTGGTTGCGCCAATGCAATGGCTGTTACGCCAAATTGCCCGCCCAATTGGCCTGGTGACTGGTCAACATCCTCACATCGTTACCGAAGAAGAACTGAAATTAATGGTCAACGTTGGCGAAGAAGAGGGCGTGATCGAAGCTGAAGAGCGCGACATGATCGAGGGCATTTTTGAATTTAGTGATACCGCTGTGCGCGAAGTGATGGTCCCACGGATTGATATTGTCGGTTTGGCAGCGACCGCATCGATGGAAGAAGCGCTGAATTTGTTTATTAGCGCTGGCCACTCGCGGTTACCAATCTACGACGAATCAATTGACCATGTGCTCGGAGTGTTGTACGCTAAGGATCTGTTTCCGCTGTTGCGTGATGGATTGCGTGATGCGCCATTACGCTCCTTGGTACGCCAGCCCTATTTTGTGCCCGATTCGATCAAAGTTGATGATTTGATGCGGGCTTTGCAAAGCCGCAAAGTGCACATGGCGATTATCGTCGATGAATATGGTAGCACGGCGGGCTTAGTCACAATTGAGGATTTGCTGGAAGAGATCGTTGGCGAAATTCAAGATGAGTTCGATAGCGAAGAAGCACCGATTCAACAGCTTGGCCCTCACGAATGGCTGTTCGATGGTCGGGTCTCGATTGATGCAGTCAATGATGCCACAGAGTTAACATTAATCAATGACGATGTAGATAGTCTCGGTGGCTTCGTTTTGTCAATGTTAGGCTCAATGCCCAACGTCGGCGATGTTATCCAAGTTGGTGATACAACGATTGAAGTTGTGACCATTCAAGGCTTGCGACCACAACGCCTGCGCGTAAGCTTAGCCCATGCCGAACACGAGCTAGCCGAGGTTGGGAGTAATACCGATGATGGTTGACTACCAAGCCCTGTTGGCCAACGCCAAAACCGCCCGCGAACGAGCTTACACGCCATACTCACGTTTCAAAGTTGGCGCGGCAGTGCTGACAGCCAGCGGACAAATATTCCATGGTTGTAATATTGAAAATGCAGCTTATCCGGTCTGTTTATGCGCTGAACGCTCGGCCCTCGCTGCGGCTTGGAGCGCTGGCGAAATTGAGTTTATCGCACTAGCGGTCGTTGCCGATACGCCTGGCCCAGTTGCGCCCTGTGGTATGTGCCGCCAATTTATGTTTGAGCTAGCTCCCGATCTGCCTGTGCTGCTGGCAAATTTGGCCGAGCAAACCCAACATACCACGCCACGCGAGTTGCTACCTAGTGGCTTCGCTTCCGAAAGTTTAAACCACAACCGTTAGCTTAAAAATATTATTCGACCAAAGCCCTTGTGTTGCACAGGGGCTTTTTGCATTGCCCAAAATTGGGGATTGACTTAGAGCGCACACGAATGTTTAGAATGCCTACAACAACAAATATTTAGCAGGGAGATACGCGCATGCTCAAGCGAACCATTGGCAAAAGTGGGATTGAAGTCAGTGCTTTGGGCTTAGGCTGTTGGGCGATTGGCGGCCCATTCAATCACAATGGCAATCCATCTGGCTGGGGCCAAGTTGACGATGCAGAATCAATTCAGGCGATTCATGCAGCGCTTGAATTAGGGGTTAATTTTCTCGATACCGCCAATGTCTATGGTTGTGGTCATAGCGAGCAGATTATTGCTCAAGCCATCGCTGGCCGCCGCGATCAAGTGATTCTAGCAACTAAATTTGGCAATAGCTGGGCTGATGGCAGCAAAGATTCCTTCGAGCAAATTCCGATTAGCCCTGCCGAAATTCGCCAACAACTGGAAGCCAGCCTCAAACGGCTCAATACCGATTATGTCGATTTATTGCAATTTCATTTGTGGGGCTATCCGGTCGAAGATGCTGCTCCAGTTCGCGATACGCTCGAAAGCTTGGTGAGCGAGGGCAAAATTCGCGGCTATGGTTGGAGCACCGATCGGCTTGATGCGATTAAACTCTTTGCTGAAGGCCCACATTGTATTGCTGTGCAACAACAATTGAATTTACTGCATGGCCATAGCACGGGCGAGAGCGATGCAATTATTGCCTTTTGCGAAGCCCACAATTTAGCCAGCATCAACCGTGCACCACTAGCGATGGGCTTGTTGACTGGAAAATTCACTCCCAGCACTAGCTTTAGCAGCGACGATGTGCGCAGTAAAGTTGAATGGTTTGAAGGTTTTCAGGCTGGCAAGCCCAATCCTGAATGGCTCAAAAAGCTCGAAGCCTTGCGCGAAGTATTGACCAGTGAGGGCCGCACGCTAACTCAAGGAGCTTTGGCTTGGTTATGGGGGCGCAGCAGCCAAACCTTGCCAATTCCAGGCTTCCGCACCGTCGCCCAAGCCAGCGAAAATGCCAAGGCACTGCAATTTGGCCCATTGAACCCCGCCCAAATGCAGCAAATTGCTAGCATTTTGCAAGCCTAAACTATTTGTTTGTTTAACCACGAAGAGCACGAAGAGCACGAACCATGGCTTTTGGCAGAAGGCTCTAGGCTATCGGAATAATTTTGTAGGATCTCAATAACTTCGATAGCCAATAGCCAACAGCCTAGAGCCTACCCATCTTCATGTCCTTCGTGGTTACATTTCATCCCTCATCCCTACAATGCTTCCCCCCTGAATTCACCTTGACAAACCCCTGATTGTTCAATAATCTAGATAGACACTATTCTACTACTAGGATATACGTGCTATGAAAAAGTTGACTCAGGCTGAGGCGGCGATTTTAAGCTTGTTGGCAGAGCAGCCACGCTATGGCTATGAGCTCGAACAAATTATTCAGGCGCGGGGGATGCGCTCGTGGACGGAAATAGCCTTTTCGTCGATCTATTATTTGCTTAAAAAGCTTGAGCATGCGCAATTGGTCGCGGGCGAAACATCCCAAGGCGATGGGCGGCCATCACGCATGGTCTACAACATTCTACCAAGTGGGCGGGTTGCTTTGCAAGAGAGCCTGCGCACAATGCTGAGCGTGCCGCAGCAACGTTATTCAGCCTTGCTGTTGGGCATGGCCAATTTACCATTGCTTGAGCTAAGCGAGGTTGTGGTTGCCTTGGAGCAATATTGTGAGGAGTTACGGTCGCAAATTGGGCGGGTGCACCAACGTCGCGATGAAGAACCAACCCTACCTTGGCATATTCATGGCTTATTCGATTATACCGAAACCATGATTCAGGCTGAGCACGATTGGCTAACAAATTATTTAGCCCAGATTCGGCAGCAACTTAACCAAGCTTAGACCAAACAGCACCTAGGCTGCTTGAGGTACCAAGCAGCCTAAGTAGCTAGCTAAAATTATTTTACAACTTGGGGAATGAACAATTGATATGGCAATGGTTCAGGCTCAGCAGCAAGCCGAAAACTCGCCACACCTAAACTTGGGTTTGCTCCAACATGAGTGAAATTACCACTCAAATAGAGATAGTTTTCGGTAATTGCCATGTGTTCAACGGTACCGTTGGGCCTTTGGCTTGGGGCTTGCCAGCTATTGCCATTCCAACGCACGATGCTGCCAAGCTGTTGCTCACCGGCTTTACTAAATGCCCCAGCAACATATAAATAGCGATCGTTGATGTTGGCGAGCTGTAATGGCGCACCATCAAACTCAAATACCATGCTATTGCCGGTGTTTTCGAGCCGATGCAACTGATTGCCATTGGTGAAATACAGCTGATTGCGCCAAGTTACAAATTGCGGCATCGAGCCATTGCTTTGCACAAACAGCCCAGTAAAATCGACCCAAGCCGAACCATTCCAGGTGTCAAGATCAATTTCCCACCAATCATGGTTTTGGGTGATCATCAGCGAATAGATGCGATTATTGGCATAATAGATCTTGCGAAAGTCGGTTTTTAGCCCCAATTCACGCCATTCAGAACCATCAATCGCCACTACCCCACTCACTGGTTGGCTATTGATCATGGTTATGCCATTGGCCAAAAGCTCGGTTCCCGAAAGCGTCCAAGTAGTTGTCTGACCAATTAATTGCAAGGGAGCACTCAACGCACCAGTCGAATCAAATTGCCACAGCGAACTGCTCAACGAGCCTGAGGTTTGATAGGGATAGGGGTAAGCCAAATAGGCACGATCATCACTCGTGGCGAAAAGGCTCGCCATCCCCTGCAATGCATAGCTCGTTTGCCATGACTGACCATCCCACTGTTTGAGCACATTCGGCCAATTGGGTTTAATAACTGGCTGACCTTGAATACCTGTGAGATCATCGAGCCGTGGATATACGCTGGTGCTGGCGAGTGGCGTGAGGGTTGTGCCATCCCAATGGACTAATTGGACAGCGCTGCCATCCAGTTCAAAATTACCAGCAAGATACAACCCATTGGCATTGCCAACAACTGCATTGATGGTATTGATCGTCATTGGCAGATTGACCCGTTGCCATTGGTTGCCGACTAAGCGCCATAGATCGCTGACGGTATAGGCATATAAATCGTTGCTTTGAGCCACACCCACCACAAATTCTTCGATCCAACCACCAAACGCTTGCCACTGATTATTATTCCAACGATAAATCATGGTTTGCCGCGGATCAAAGTCGTTGACCCACGTATAGAGCGTCGTCCCAATTCGCCCAATCTGATCACGTGCGACATTTGGGCCTGGTACGCTAGCGTTTTGCCAGCTTGTGCCATTCCATAAACCTAAACCTTGAATTGGCGTTTGATTGACGCGGCTCACACTGCCACCAGCAAAAATCGTATTGGGAATTGCATCGAGATCGCTGATTACGCCATTAAAATCGCCAAATTCGCCAAAGCCAGTTGGTCGCCAATAGGCTGTGCCATGGGCAGCTAGGCCATTAAATGTATCAAAATTACCACCCAGATACAGCGTATCGCTCAGGATTTCAATATCATAGACTTGCGAAACAACATTGTTGCGATACGAATCGTTGATGCCACTGATGCCAGTACCAAAAGCTTGAAATTGGCTGCCATCCCAACGGGCGAGGCCATTCATCGGCTGCCCAGCAAATTGACGAAAGCGCCCAGCAACCACCAATTGGTTTTGGTAGCTATCCATGGCATTGATCGTATCCACATCGTTAGGTTGCAAACCATAACCTTGCCAGGTTGTACCATTCCACACGGCGAGGCCATTAAACAATTGCCCATTGAGATAATTGAATTTACCTGCAACATACAAACGATTATTAGCATCAAGATGCAACTTGGTAATCGTGCCAGCGGTCGCTAAACTATTGCCAAAAGCCGTATTCCATGTGCCACTAATCACGCTGCTGTTGGTTAAGGTTAAGGGCGAGGATTGGATGCTTGCTGGTTCAAAAGCCCTGTCTGTTGCTGAGTTGAGCAGGTAGTTCGGTGTATGCTGGGGCTGTTGGGCTTTGACCGTGCCCAAATTGAGAAGGATACCAATTAAGATTAAATAAAACCCGATCCTGCTTCCGACGATCCGTTTCCGCGCCATTGCTGAACTCCAATAGGCATCTGCATGCCGCTAGCTATTCCTAGCCAGGTGTAGTGGGCTACAATATTAATCAACTACTACTACCTCGCCTCGTAAGTAGTATAGAAAGTCTGTCAATGATTTTATTAAAGCCACTCAATTTTATTACTACAATAATTAATACAATATCTAGCTATAGTTATTAATTATGTCTGGTTGATTAAATATAAACAGCCTGTCGATACAACAGGCTGTTCTATAATAATCGACTGAAACTGATTAATCGAGCCGGACTTTGGCTCCGAAGTTTTTGGCTTCTTTGCTCACAAAGTAGGTGCCACAAGCTGCATCAATCAAATCGGGATTGAAGGTCACTTGTTCCATATTATATTTGGCGATGCTGATCATCTGATCGAGAATGTCGCGCGGTTGACACATACGAAAGGGGCGATCATCGGGCTTATACCATTTTTCAACCAAATAATCTAAGCCCTTGGGATCAAGGTTGATCTTGCGGCCTTTGCACACCAACGACCAAATTTGTCGCCATTGCGATTCATCGGGGTCGCGCACCTCAATTTTGAATTTGATCCGGCGCAAGAAGGCTTCATCTGCAACTTGGCTAGGGTCGAGGTTGGTCGAAAAAATCAGCAATTGATCGAATGGCACTTCGATTTTTTGGCCAGTAATCGTGGTCAAATAATCGTAGCGCTTTTCGAGCGGCACAATCCAACGGTTCAGCAAATCCATCGGGCGACATTGTTGGCGGCCAAAGTCGTCGATCAAGAAAATCCCGCCATTGGCTTTCATCTGGAAGGGTGCTTCATAAAAACGCCCAGTTTCGTTGAAGGTCAAATCGAGTGCTTCAAGCGTCAGTTCGCCCCCGACCACCACCACGGGCCGTTTGATTTTAGCCCAACGCAAATCATAGGCCGAAGTGCCGATATTGGCCTCTTTATCGACCAAGGTATGCACAATGCTATCGTAAACTTTGATAATTTGGCCATCGGCATCAATCGCATAGGGCACGAAAATATCATCGCCCATCAGGCGGGTGATTCGTTCGGCGATACTGGTTTTGCCATTGCCAGGGTAGCCAAACAAGAAGATCGATGCGCCCGAATTGACCGCTGGCCCAACTTCATTCAACACTTGGTCGGTGATAATCAAATCGCTAAAGGCTTTGCGAATATTACGTCGCGTGATCACCATGTTTTTGATCGTTTGAGCCTTGACTGATTCTAAAAATTGTTCGAATGGAACTGGAGCAGGCCCGCTGTAGTTGCTTTTCTTCATGGCATCTTCAGCAGCCTGCGAGCCACGTGGAGTCAAAATATATTCGTAATTGGTATCGCCAAAGCCACGTTGCCCCGCAATATCGATATATTCCGAGTTACGCATTTGGGTGATCACCGGATCGACCACGCTATAGAACAAGCGTACTTCTTGAGCTAGCTCCATCCCCGTGACCCGCGAACGGTTATAAATCACCCGTAGCAATTGGTCCTGAATTTGCGTTCGATTCAGGCCAGTTTCTTCAATCGTGGTTGGTACTTTGGGGTGATAGCTATTCCCCGATGGGGCTGAGCCGTCATCATTCGGCACATCCCCCCCAAGTACCCGCGCACCGCTCAATTTGCCGCTAGCTTGAGCCTCAGCCACAAGCGCATCAAGCTGTTGTTTGTGCATATTTAAGTGGCGCGTCGCCTCATAGTCGTTCTGCTCACGCGCTTCCTTCAAGCAATCATACAGGGCACGAGCGACGGCATACTTAATTCCATCGACATACATATGATGCAAATATTCGCCCGGTCGCACGTAGCAGTCGGGTGTATGATCATTGCGGGCTTTCATTTCGTCATACGAACGCGCATCGAGTAAAAATCGCATGCCTCACATCCCTTCGTTTACTGCGCTTGCAGCAAGCGTTGCTAAATTCTCAAAATCATCTAATTGATTATAGGGGGCAAAAATCACCCCATGCAAGCACGACTTTGGGGGGAAATGGTTAAAGTACCTTAATCCCCTCTGCTTGGCCTACTATCGCCGATGACCATAACAGGCCAATACTGCTAATTGTGGGTGGGGGTTTTACGCCAACCAACGACTCGCCGCAATATGCTATCGTATAGTCATTATTGTACTACTACATCATATCGTAATTATTCACGATTCTTTAACCACAAGACCATGAGTTGCTAAAGAACTCGTGTAGGATGAGCAAGGAGCGCCAGTATGTTTAAATCAACGCCGCAGAGCGCACAAATTATGATTATTGAAGATAGCGCGACTGTGCGCGATATGCTTGCGCATATCATTCGCGACGATGGCTATCAGGTTGCAACCTACACAACTGCCGTGGATGGGTTAAAATACCTCCAGTCCAGCCAACCGCCGCGTCTGATTTTGCTTGATCGGGTCTTGCCGTATATGTCGTCGGAAGAATTTCTCGAGGCATTGCAAGCCGAGCCACGCCTCAGCGCGATTCCAGTTGTGATCATTTCAACCTATTTATATGACGAACCAGCGCCGCTACCGTACACGGTTGGCTACCTCGAAAAGCCAATCGCGATCGATGATTTGATGCGTGTGGTGCGTCGCTATTGTGATTAGGCTGCGGCCAACGTGCCGCTTATGGTTTGGAGTGTGGCGATGTATACACCTGAAACCGACCGCACGCCGCTTTCAATGCTAATCCATTCCCTCGGGCATGTGCTTGGCGATGTGATTGTGGCGCAAGATGGGGTGTCAGCGTTTGAGCTTGAAGAAGATGTGCGCCAACGCACCAAGCAACGCCGAAGCGATGGAACACTGCAAGAGACTCAAACCCTGACTGAGTTGATTAGTCAATTACCAGTTGCCCAACTTATGGGGCTGATCAAGGCTTTTACGCATTATTTTGGTTTGGTCAATTTGGCCGAAAGTGTTGAACGCTTGCGGGTGCTAGCCGAGCGCGACCGCCAAAATGGCGATGCACCACGCTCTGAATCGGTCGAACTGGCGTTGCAAGAGTTGCGTGATCGCGGCATTACTGCCCAGCAAGTGCAAGATTTGCTAGATCATGCCGAGATTCGGCCAGTGTTTACCGCCCACCCGACCGAGGCCAAACGCCGAACAACGCTCAAAAAACATCATCGGATTGCCGAGGCGGCACGCCAATTAACTGCTGATACAACCTTTCAACGTCAACGCGAACGCTTGCTCGAATCAATTCGTGAGGAAGTTATCTCGCTGTGGCAAAGCGATGAAGTGCGGATTATCAAGCCAACCGTGATCGACGAGGTAAAGAATAATCTCTACTACTTTGAAGAATCGCTGTTTGATATGATTCCGCAACTCTACCGTGATACTGAGGACTCGTTGCGCCGAATTTACCCTGAGCACGAATGGCGCGTGCCAGCCTTCTTGCGCTTTGGCTCGTGGGTTGGCGGCGATCGCGATGGTAATCCCTTTGTGATTCCTTCGGTCACGGTTGAAACGCTTAAATTGTTGATGGGCCGTTCGTTGCGTGAGCATATTCATTCAGTTGAGCGCTTGAGCCATCGGCTAAGCCAATCGTCGCGCCAAGTGCCGATTAGCGAAGAATTAGCTCAATCGTTAATCCACGATGCGCCGTTGTTCCCTGAATTGGCCCAAGTGCTGGAGCGGCGCAATCCGCATGAGCCATATCGCCAAAAATGCTCCTATATTCACGCCAAATTGCATGCTACCTTGGCCTATGTTGAGCGCTACGAGCCAGATTGGGCACGTGGCGGTCATCGCCCAGCTGAGGGCATTTGGTATGCCAATGCCAACCAATATCTCGCCGATTTGGCGACCATGGAATATAGCTTGCGCACCAATGGCGCGGCCTCGGTGGCCGATGGCTTTTTGCGCGATATTCAATGCTCAGCCAAAGTCTTTGGTTTGCACACCGCCACGCTGGATATTCGCCAACATAGCAGCCGCCACACCAACGCCCTGAGCGAAATTTTTGAATATGCAGGCATCTGCGACGATTACGCTAGCCTAAGCCAAGCCGAACGTACCGTTGTTTTGGAGCGCGAGCTAGCCAATAATCGTCCGTTGATCCCAACCCATCTCTACTACAGCCCCGAAACAGTTGAGATCATCGAAACCTTCCGCACAATTCGCGCGGTACTTTCCGATTTGAATGCTGAGGCCATCGAAACCTACATCATTTCGATGACTGAAGGCCCAAGCGATATTTTGGCGGTGCTGTTGCTAGCCCGCGAGGCCGGTATTTATCAGCCAGGCGAGCATAGCTGGCTGAATATTGTGCCATTATTTGAAACCGGAGCCGACCTGATCGCCGCGCCGGAGATTATGCATACGCTGCTTTCGAGCGAAGCCTATCGCCAACATTTGGTGCTGCGCAACGATGTCCAAGAAATTATGTTGGGCTATAGCGATTCCAACAAAGATGGTGGTTTTGCCGATGCTCACTGGGCCTTGTATTTAGCCCAAGTGGCCTTGGCTGAAACCTGTTTCCGCCATCGCGTGGCCATGCGTTTGTTCCATGGTCGTGGCGGAGCGGTTGGCCGTGGCGGCGGGCCGGCCAATCGGGCGATTTTGGGCCAACCACCAGGCACAGTCGGCGGGCGAATCAAAATCACTGAACAAGGCGAAGTGATTAGCGATCGCTATGCCGAGCCAGAAACGGCCTATCGCCATCAAGAACAGATTATCAACGCCGTATTACGCTCATCATTGGGCGTGAGCATCGCCCATATCAGCCAAGAATGGCACGACGCGATGAGCAGCCTAGCCCAAGTATCGCGCAAAGTCTATCGTGGCTTGGTCTACGATCATCCACACTTCTTGGAATACTTTCGCAATGCGACACCAATTACCGAAATTAGCCGCTTGAACATTGGCTCACGCCCAGCCAGCCGCAAAGCCAGCGACCGCATCGAAGATTTACGGGCGATACCGTGGGTCTTTAGTTGGATGCAAAGTCGGCATACCTTGCCTGGTTGGTACGGCTTGGGCAGCGCCTTGGAGCACTTAATTCAAGCCGATGCCAATGGCTTGACCACCTTGCAAGGAATGTACAACGATTGGCCATTTTTCCGCACCATGCTTGATAATGCCCAAATGATTTTATCCAAGGCCGATATGGATATTGCGGCGCAATATGCTCTGCTTGTGCCCGACCAAGCCTTAGCCAACGAAATCTTTGGCTTGATCAAAACTGAATACACTCGCACCGTTAAATGGATTTGCGAGGTAGCTCAAATTAGCGAGCTGTTGGATACCAGTCCAATTTTGAAGCACTCGATCAAGCAGCGCAACCCCTATGTTGACCCATTAAGTTTCGTGCAAATCGAATTGCTACGGCGTTTACGTACCGATCCCGATGGGCTTGAACATAGCAATCTTGAGGATGCAATTCTGCTCAGCATCAATGGGATTGCCGCAGGCTTGAAAAATACTGGTTAGAAGTCAGGGGCCAGGGATCAGGAATTGAAACACGCGAAGATCACCAAGAGGAATTTTAACCCAGAGTCGCAGAGTGTGGAATGGCTAAAGGATCTCGGCTATCGGAACGTTTTATGCGATTTCAAACAATCTCCGATAGCCAAACGCCAACAGCCCCGTTCTTCGTGTCCTTCGTGGTTAAAAAAGCTCGGGGTCTTCTGCCTTCATCCCTCGTCGCCCCAAGCTTGTATGGTAAGATAAGGCAAGATTTGATTTTACTTCACGGAGGACAACGATGTCGGACCATAAGGTGTACTATAACTACATTGGCGGCGAGTGGGTGCCAGCGCGTTCGGGCAAGACCTACGAGAACCGCAACCCCGCCGATACCCGCGATGTGATTGGCATCTTCCCCGACTCTGGTGCTGAGGATATTGCCGATGCGGTTGCTGCGGCTAAAGAGGCCTATAATGCATGGCGACTTGTGCCAGCTCCCAAGCGTGGCGAGTTGCTGTATCGGGCTTCGCAAATTCTTCAAGAACGCAAAGAGCAATATGCCAACGATATGACCCGTGAAATGGGCAAGGTTTTGGCCGAAACCCGTGGCGATGTGCAAGAAGCGATCGACATGGGCTATTTTATGGCTGGCGAAGGTCGGCGTTTGTATGGCGTAACCACGCCCTCGGAATTGCCCAATAAATTCCAGATGAGCGTGCGCCAACCCTTGGGCGTGTGTGGCTTGATTACGCCATGGAACTTCCCAATGGCCATCCCATCGTGGAAGATCTTTCCAGCCTTGATTTGTGGTAATACCGTGGTGATCAAGCCTGCCGAAGATACCCCGCTCTCAACCTACAACTTTGTGCAAGCTTTGGTTGATGCTGGCCTACCCAAAGGTGTGGTCAATATTGTTTCAGGCCATGGCCCAACTGCAGGCGAGCCATTGGTGCAACATCCCGATGTTAAAGTGATTTCGTTCACTGGCTCAACCGAAGTTGGTCGCCATGTTTCAACCTTGTGTGCTCAACAGGGCAAGCATGTGTCGCTCGAAATGGGTGGCAAAAACCCCATGATCATCATGGACGATGCTGATCTTGATTTGGTGTTGGCGGGCGCGGTTTGGGGTGCGTTTGGCACAACTGGACAACGCTGTACCGCGACCTCACGGATTATTGCCCATCGGGCGATTGTTGATGAACTGACCAGCCGCATCCAAGCCGAAGCCAAAACCATTCAAGTGGGCAATGGTTTAGTCGACGGCATGCAAATGGGGCCATCAATTAATCAAGGCCAATTGAGCGTGGTTGAAAAATATGTCAAGATTGGCCGCGAAGAAGGCGCTGAATTAGTGCTAGGCGGCGAACGCTTGACTGATGGCGATTTAGGCCATGGTTTCTTCCATCAGCCAACCATTTTTGGCAATGTCAAACGTAATATGCGGATCGCTCAAGAGGAAATTTTCGGGCCAGTGGTTTCGATCATTCCGGTTGATAGCCTTGAAGAAGCGATTGATGTTGCCAACGATGTGCCTTATGGCTTGTCATCGTCGATTTACACCCGCAATGTCAACAATGCCTTCATTGCCATGCGCGATCTCTACACTGGGATTGTCTATGTCAATGCGCCAACCATTGGGGCCGAAATTCACCTGCCCTTCGGCGGCACCAAAGGCACTGGCAACGGCAAGCGCGAAGGCGGCACGCAGGTGCTCGATACTTACAGCGAATGGAAATCGTTGTATGTCGATTACAGTGGTGGCTTGCAACGCGCCCAAATCGATAACGCCGAATAACCATTATTTCAGCCGCGAGCCAGCCGTTGGGCTGGCTCTTGGTTGGGATACAAAAGCGCGTTAAGACTTTGTTTCTTGTCACTCCCCCCTCGTTCGAGTACAATACCAAAAAATTCTGGCACATTTCGTTGTCTCAATGAGCAGCGCTGCTCCAACCCCTTTGCAACGACACGAGAACACACACTTATGATCGCAACATCTTCACGACAGGTAGCCGTGCCACGCACACAACGTCGCCGCTTCACGGTTGAACATCTGGCCTATATTGGCCTTGGCTTGCTCTCGGTGCTGATGCACTTGTGGGCGCTTGGCGGTCGATCATTGCACCACGATGAAACGATTCATGCCTATTATTCGTGGTTGCTCTATCGCGGCGATGGCTATTTGCATGATCCATTGACCCACGGGCCGTTTTTGTATTATTGGACAGCCTTGCAATACTTTTTGTTTGGCGACAATGAGTTTACGGCACGTTTGGCCGCTGCGACCTTTGGGATTGCTCTAACCCTCACACCTTGGCTGTTACGCAAAAATATTGGGCGCGGCACGGCCTTGTTGATGGTGGGCTATCTGTTAATTTCACCAGTAACCTTGTATGTTGGGCGCTTTATTCGCCACGATATTTTTGCGGTTACCCAAGAAATTATCTGTCTGATTGCGATCATTCGTTATATTTCCACTCGCCATGTGCGCTGGATTTATATTTTCTTTGCCTCGTTTGCCTTGATGTTTGTGACGATTGAGACCTCATATCTCTTTACCCTGACCCTTGGCAGTTTTATTGTGCTGGTCACCTTGTGGCAAGTCAACCGCAAACTGTTGATTCTGTTTGGGGTCTATGGCTTGTTGGCAGTGGCCTGTCTCAAGGGCATCCCTGATCATCGTGGCCTCTTGGTTGCATCGAATGGCAACCCAGCCCCAGTGCTCGATGCCAATGGCCAAGAGCAATGGTTACCGCTGCCGTTGGTGACCGAAAGCCAAGCCTTGGTCGTGCGTAATCAAGGCGATGATCTGTTTTTCGATGACACCGCCAATGGTGGTTTCCGCCAAGGCTACTTCTCGAAATTGCGCGAAACGTTGTTTGGCATTAGCGCGGCTGAGGTGCAATCGAACCCGAGCCGCCTCTATCACCAAGTTAAAAATCAAACGCTCTATGGCAATAACGGCGTGTTTATGCACATGCCAATTACCGCCTTGACGCTGCTCACAGTGGTCTTTTTGATCGCGGTGATTGTGATTATTTGGTTTTACAAGGGCAAAGATCAAACCCAAACCATGTGGAAACGGGCAGTCAGCCACGCCCCAGAACGTAGTTTATTGCCAGCCTTGGATTCGCTTTGGAGCATTCATGGGGCACTGGCGGTCATTTTGGGTTTAGTAATTTACGCCGCCTTCTTCACCTCGTTTGGAGTGCATCCGGTTGGCGTGGTTTCGGGGATTGCTGGCTCGCTATTGTATTGGGTGGCGCAACACGATGTTGAGCGCGGCGGTCAGCCCAGCCATTATTATTTTGTGCAATTGCTAGTCTACGAGCCATTACTGCTCTTTGCTGGCTTTGCGGCCACCTTGGCAGGTATCGGCCACTTAGTATTGCAAATCAAACGCGGCGCTGCCTTGACGGCTCAGCGCATGGCTCCTGGCTTGTTGGCATGGTGGGCGGCTGGCTCATTTGCCTTGTATAGCTGGGCGGGCGAGAAAATGCCATGGATCACCTTGCACGTGGCAGTACCATTGATTTTTATTGCGGCTTGGGGCATTGGGCGGATCTTCGATTGGGGCTTTCAGCCAATTCAAAAAGCTTGGCTCAGCAGCAAAATGCCAACCCGCCGCGATGAATGGCTTGGGCTGTTCAGCTATTTGACGGTGGTCGGTTTGGTTGCGAGCTATGCACTCATGCAATTGGTACGCATGATTCGCATCCAACCCAACATTGCACCAACTGGCAGCCCCGCCACACCGATGTTCCTCGTAAGCATGATCTTAATTGTGCTGGCAATTACGGGCTTTTATAGCTTATTCCATGGCTGGCGGCGAGCGCTCACAGGGCTTACCTTGGCCTTAACCATTATGTGGAGTGCCTATTCATTCCGCTCTGCTTGGCGCTTGAACTACCAAAATGGCGATATTCCAGTGGAAATGCTGGTGTATGTGCAAAGTTCGCCCGATGTTGGCCGCGTGATGGACGATTTGCGCAAAATCTCGGTTGCCGAGACAGGCCGTATGGAATTGCCGATTATGTACGATAATGAGCAAATCTGGAAGTGGTATGTGCGCGAATATACCAAGGCGGTCGGCTTTTCTGGCTCGATGAATAGCCCAGCTAGCGCTGAAACAGCGGCAATTTTGATGATCGACAGCAATTGGTCAACCAACGAAGCCAATGTGCAAGGCTTCCTTGAAGGGCGCTTCCCATTGCGTTGGTGGTTCCCTGAAGGCCAGTTTTATCGCTTTGCCGAAGTGCCTAAGCTTGATGCCAATGGCCAAACCATGCGTGATAGCGATGGCGAGCAAGTGATGCAACCTGCACCATATGATCAAGATTCAACAATTGGGCGGGTGTTGCGCGACCCATTTGATGCTAAAACCCAAAATGAGCTTTGGCGCTACTTGCTGTTCCGTCAGCCGCCAGGCCAACTCTCATCGGTTGACTTTAAAGTCTATGTTCGCCCGCGCTATGCCCACGTGTTGGGCGTACAAGCTCAAAACGTGAATGGCCAATCGCAGGTGCGTTAGGCCCGGTCTGTGTTTCCACTTTGTAACGAGATGATTTGTTGCTTATGACCACACCTGACTTAACCAAAAAGCGTCTGCGTCGCGCTCAGCCAATCCAAGTGCGCCGTCGGCAGAGTTCATCATGGTTAGATCGTTCGATTGCATTTAGCTGGCTGAATAGCGAGCTGATCGGCTATGTTGTGTTGATTGCGCTAAGTGTGTTTATGCACTTGTGGCAATTGGGCAATATGGCCATGCACCACGATGAATCGATCCATGCCAAATATAGCTGGCAGTTTTATATGGGCAAGGGCGGTTTCCAATGTGGCCTGAACAGTGCCCAGTCGGATACCTACTGTTATAACCCGGTTTTTCATGGCCCAACCCTGTATCTCAGCACCTATCTGAGCTACTTTTTATTTGGGGCGAGCGATGCCACCGCCCGTTTGCCAATGGCAGTAGCGGGGATTGCCTTGGTCGCTTCGTGTTGGATGTTACGGCCCTTGATTGGCAAACGCGCTGCTTTGTTGAGCGCTGGCTTGATGGTGCTCTCACCAACCTTGCTCTACTTCACGCGCTTTGCTCGCCACGATGCCTTGGCAATTCTGTTCACCTTCTGGTTGATGGTCGGCTTGTTGCGCTTTTGGCAATCTGGCCGCAGTCGCTGGCTCAATTTGGCCATGGCTAGTTTGGCGCTGCTCTGGGCAACTCATGAGTTGGTCTTTATCATTGGCTTTATCATTATCAGCTTTTTGGCGCAACGTTGGCTCTGGGAAGTTTTAGGCTCGAAAAAATTCGTGATTGGCTCAGGTATTTTGATGGCCGTCACTGGGATTTTGATGATCTTCCAGCCACATGTCTCGCTGCCAACCGCCACCAATCAAACTGCCAATGAATTAAATTTTGGTGGAATCGGCTTGATTGGCTTTTCAACCTTGCTATTTGGGCAACTGATCAGCTTGCGTTGGAGTGAAGCGCCGCTGTTTCGTCAAGGTTTGCGCTATGTCAATAAATGGGTCTTTTGGCAAGCTTTCGCCTCGTTTGCCGTAACCTTTATTGTCTTATTCAGCACGTTCTTCACCTACCCACGCGGGATAGGTGATGGCCTATTTGCTGGAATTAGCTATTGGTTTGGCACGCAGCAAACCTATGCCCGTGGCGACCAGCCATGGTTCTACTATTTCATGCAATTGGGCATCTACGAATTATTGCCCGTTAGCCTGACCTTGGTGGGTTTAGGTGGTTGGCTGGCCAAAATTGGCTGGCGCAAGGCGGTTACCAATTCGAGCTTGTGGGATGAAACCAGCACTGAAACCACCAAACCTGCCGAGGCCGAGGCTGCTAGTGCTCAGCCCGCAGCCGAAGCTGAACCAGCAGTTGTCGCAATTGAGCCAATCGTCGATGGCATTCCGGTTGGTGAAAATCCAGTTGTGATTGCTGGCCAAACCTCATATATGGCCCAAGCTGAAGCCGAAGCCAATGCAACCAAACCTGGATTCGAAGAAACAGTGCCAGCAGTTTGGTTAGGATTTTTATTCTATTGGTTCCTGATGGCCTTGACCGTGTTTTCGTGGGCTGGCGAGAAAATGCCCTGGCTGACGATTCACATGACCTTGCCAGCAGTTTTGGCAGGAGCCTGGGCGCTCGATAAAATCGTTGAGCGCACCAATTGGGCCGAAACCAAGCGCACAATTGCATGGTTGGCAATTCCCTTGGGCAGCATCGCCTTTGCCCTGATTATTGCGATTATGGGGTCGATTGGTGCTTCAACCGGAGCCAGCCAACAGGTGATGACCACCCGCGTCAGTGGTTTCTTGCTGGTCGTGTTGTTGCTGATCGTTGGGGTGTTGCTGTGGATGTTGGCGCAACGGGCACGTTTGCGCATCATCACGGCTTTTGCCACATTAGGAATTTTGGCACTTTTAGGGATTTATAGCCTGCGCTCCAGTGTCGTCGCGGCTTATATTCAACCAGATGTGCCGGTGGAATTTTTGGTGTATACCCAAACTGCCCCTGATATGCCAGTGATTGTGCGTGAAGCTGAGCGTTTGGCAATTAGCCAAACCCGCAACAGTCGCTCAATCGAAGATCCAACTGGCGGCCATACCATGAAAATCCTGATTAGCTCAGGCGATGATTCAAGCCCAAGCCGTGAAGGTGGCCTGAATCAGCCGCTCGATTGGTATTTCCGCGATTGGACGAATATTCAGTGGGTGAGTAAGAGCCAAATCGCCACGCTCGACCAAACGATGCTCGATGCGCCAATGGCGATCTTCTCGAAATCGAATTTAGCTGCTGATACGACCCAACGGATGGAGCAAGCAGGCTATGTGCAGCTCTATGATACGTTTCATAACTGGTGGTTCCCTGAAACTAGCAGCGATGGCTTATCAAGTTATAAAGAAAAGCTGTATGATCCGGCCTATGGCTGCGATCCTGCACTCAAAGGCCAGCAAGATATCAATGGACGCTCGAAATTCAACTGTACCTTGGGCGGCGCATTCATTCTGACATGGCCTTTCCGTCCATCAAATTGGGTCACACTGCGCGAATATATGCTCTCGCGCGAGTTGCCCGACGCGGTTTCGTTGAGTGGTCGCGAGATTGTAGTCTTCGTCAAGCGCGATTTGGCTAGTTTGCCCGTTGGCGAGGGAGGTGCAGTTAGTGGTACAGGTAGCACGCTCAAACTGGTTTCCGAAGGCCAATTATTGGGCGATGAACCAGCCGAACCACGTGGCATTGCAACTGGCCCCGATGGCTCAGTCTATATCGCCGATGCACCAAATAATCGCATTTTGGTCTATCAAACCGACAGCCAAACCCGCATTATCAGCGGCACGAACACTGGCGCATTGCTCGAACCATCAGGCGTTGCAGTCGATGAACAGGGCTTTGTTTATGTTGCCGATACTTGGAATGCCCGGATTGCTAAGTTCAACCCGCAAGGCAATTTTGTCACCAGTTGGGGTAGCGGCAGCGAAGAATTACAACCAGGTTCAGGCAAGCGCTTGACCCGTACTGGCGGTACAACCGAAGGCAATAGCGCCAATCCACTAGGCTTCTTTGGGCCGCGCAACTTGGTGGTCAGTGGTGGCCGCGTCTATATCGCCGACACAGGCAACAAACGGGTAGTTGTCACTGATACTGATGGCAATTATCTCGGTCAAGTTGGTACTGCTGGCGCAGGCATCGGCCAATTCAACGAGCCAATTGGCTTGGGCATTGCCAACAACAATTTATATGTTGGTGATACATGGAATGGTCGAATTCAAGTGTTCCCACTTGATGCCAACGGCGTTCCACAAGGTATACCAAGCGTGCAATGGCCAGTTGCTGGTTGGCAAACCGATACCTACCTCGACCCATTTATCGCGGTTGATAGTCAAGGTCGGGTGGCTGCGGCCATTCCTAGCAAAAATCAAGTTGCCTTGTATGGAGCAACCGGTCAATTGCTGTTGGTTTGGGGTGGTCAAGGCAACGACGATGCCTCAACTGGCCAGCCCAGCGGCATGGCCTTCGCCCCAGATGGCAGCGTGTATGTCAGCGAAAAAGCCAATCGCCGGATTCAGCGCTGGGTTCTGCCCAAAGTTCGCTAAATTGTCCTAGCTTGCTACAAGCCCATGGTTTTGACCATGGGCTTGTATAGTTAATCGGGTTTGCTATGCTACAATGGCGTTAATTCCAGCCCCATTTTGTTGATCAACTGCTCTTTTGCGTAGGTGAAGGTGTGCTATGACTCAGCCGCAAACCACATATGACCCCGACAGCGATAGCCTGTTGTTACGTTTGGCCTATGGTGATGAATGGTTGCAGTTTGATTTAAACGACTATGTGCAGGTCGAGACCGATCCCCAATTGCAAACCTGCTATGCCTTGACCTTGAATGATTATTCGCTGCTGATTGCCCAAACCAAGTATGGTCAGCGCTTTTTTCCTCTTGATGGCTTGCAAACGCTCAAACCCGAACAGCAAGAACGGCTGCTTGAATTATTGCTGAGCCAAGGCTTACAACCATTTTTAAGCGTTGCCGCCTTCACCCCATCGTTGGTCGATACTGTCCCGATGATCACCATCCACGATTCGATCAGCTTTGATCAGGCCGAATGGCAATTGCGCTTTGGCCAATATCGCTAAATTTGGCCACCGACGAACACAAGCCCTCAAGCTAAATCAACTTTTTAACGCAGAGGCGCAGAGCATGATCAAGCTAAGAGTTATCGGAATATTTTGGGGATTTCGCTCGATCTAAAAGCCAATCGCCGATAGCCTTAGGTTGTCGATCAAAACTCCCGATCTCTTATCCCCAACAACCGATCCCCATTCCCTATGCTCTATGTTCTATGTGTAATGGTTCATTGGGTTGGCAACGCATGGCATGCCCTCACCCCCTCGCCCGCACGCGAGGCGAGGGGGAACCGCTCCAACAATGCTCCCCTCGCCCGCCGCCGTGGGCGGCGGGCTGGGAGTGAGGGCACGAGCACTGGTTGTTAACCTCATAATCCATTACAGCTATGCTCTATGTTCTATGCTCTATGTTCTTTCTGTAGTTAAATCTGCCACTTTTGCTTGGTAAGTATCGACCTGCATGATTAAAAGCATCGCGTATAATAGGCCATATATTGATTCGACCTTTCATGTGGAGGTTTTATGTCGGCTGAGTTTCGTGTGGAGAAAGATTCGCTCGGTGAGGTACAGGTGCCAGCATGGGCATTGTATGGGGCACAAACTCAACGAGCAGTGCAGAATTTCCCCATCAGCGGGCTGAAACAGTATCCTGCATTCATTTGGTCAATGGCGACGATCAAAAAGGCCGCCGCTCTTGTCCACCAAGATTTAGCGTTGCTCGATGCCAAAATGGCCGCCGCGATTGTGCAAGCAGCCGATGAAGTGATCGACGGCAAATTGAATGATCACTTTGTGGTTGACCCATTTCAAGCTGGCGCTGGTACATCGCACAACATGAATATCAATGAAGTGATATCCAATCGGGCTAACCAAATTTTGGGCTACGAGATTGACGACCCCAAAAAGCCCGTCAACCCCAACGATCACGTTAATATGGCCCAAAGCACCAACGACACGATTCCAACCGCTTTGCGTTTGGGCGCGTTGTGGCGCTTGGATGAGTTGATCAACACAGTTTTGGGCTTGGCCGAAACATTCGCCACCAAAGGCCAAGAATTCGATCATGTGCTCAAATCTGGCCGTACTCACTTGCAAGATGCTGTACCAGTACGCTTGGGCCAAGAATTCAATGCTTATGCCAAGGCTGTGCGCCTTGATGCCAAACGCATCCAAGCCGCTGGCGATCGCTTGCGCGAACTGGGCATCGGTGGAACTGCTACAGGTTCGGGATTAAACGCTCACCCTGAGTATCACCATCGTATGGTCACGAAGTTGATGGGCTTGACTGGAATTGAATTGCGCACATCAGACGATTTGTTTGAACGCATGCAAAGCATGGGCGACCAAGCCGATTTCTCTGGCTCAATGCGGGCCTTGTGTGTCACCTTGATTCGGATTGCCAATGACTTGCGTTTGTTGGCTTCTGGCCCAGCCACCGGCTTGGACGAAATTCGCTTGCCAGCCGTTCAGCCAGGCTCGTCGATTATGCCTGGCAAAGTCAATCCAGTCTTGGCCGAAATGCTCAACCAAGCCTGTTTTCATGTGATGGGCAATGATCACGCAGTAACCTTGGCCGCTCAAGCTGGCCAGTTAGAACTTAACGTGATGATGCCAATCATCGGCTATAACATTTTCCAAATGATGGATGTGTTGATCGGGGCAGTCAAGGCCTTTACCGAAAAGTGTGTCTTGGGCATTCAAGCCAACGAAGAAAAAGCCACAGGTTGGTTGGCCAAGAACGCCATTTTGGTAACCGCGCTCAACCCAACGATTGGCTATCTCAAAGGCGCTGAAGTAGCCAAAGAAGCTATGGCGACCAATCGCACCATCCGCGAAGTGGTCGTCGAAAAAGGCTATTTGACCGCTGAAGAAGCCGATAGCTTGCTCGACGTGCGGGCCATGACCGAAGGCGGCATCTTCGGTGGTGGCGGCGCTGGCGGCTAAAATACAAGCCAAATCCAACGATTTCAACCCCTTGCTCAGCGTGAGCAGGGGGTTTTTGCTTGCTGGCCGCAACGCCAAAACTGTGACTTTGTTTGACACAGCAGTTTGCTAAAGTAAGGCCAGCAAAACCAAGTGACCCAATGCACAGGTTTGAGCGTTAGACAATGGTTTGAGTATATGCGAGGTGCAATTGTGGGTACGGCAAGCGCTGCGCCGCAAGGCGAACCAACCCAGCGCCGCAAGTTCCAGCTGACCAACTTGGATGGTAATAACAACAAATACTATCTGGTTGAGATTTGGCAGCTTGCAGCACATGATGTTTATTTTCGCGCTACCTATGGTCGGGTTGGCTCTGCCGCCCAAATCGATGAGAAAGTGACAACCCAAGAATGGATCGAGCGCAAAATTCGTGAAAAGCTCAAAAAGGGCTATCACGAGGTAGCGTTACACCGCCCAACGGTGGTTGCCGCGGCGCCAGCGCCAGTTGTAACGCTGGCTGAGCCAATTCGCAAGGTGATTGATTATATTTTCGATGAGGCTGGCGAGGGCATTGCTTCGTATTTGGCTGTTGGCCTTGATGCAATTTCGGCTGAGCAAATTGAGCATGGCCGTAAGTTATTGGCCTTAGCCCAGTTGCAACATAGCACATGGCAACACAGCCAAACGCCTGCCAATTTGGCCTTGCTCAGCAGCACGGTTCAACATTTTTACAATACAGTACCAACCAAATTGCCTAGCCGGATTAAGCGTGAAACTGTTGTCGAGAATTTTTGTAACGATTTCGACCAACAAGAAACGCGCTTGCACCAGCTTGAGGCGGCGATTGCCACAATGACGGCCCAGCAGCAAAATCCCCAGGTTTCACGCTACGAAACCTTGGGCGCTGATTTGGATGTATTGCCACAAAGCGACGATCGCTATCGCCAAATTTGCGATTATGTGGATCGAACTAGCGTGCATGGCTATAAAGTGCGGGTCAACAGCGTTTTCACAATCAACATTGCTGCCGACCGCCGTACCTTTGAGCAAAACCAACTTGGCCGGAGCAATACTCAGTTGCTATTCCACGGCACGGCGGGGCAAAATGTGCGCCACATCTTGCGTAGCGGCCTTGTTTGCCCGCGCACACCCTCAAATGGACGCATGTTTGGTCACGGAATTTATTTCGCCAATAAGGCTACCAAATCAATTAATTATTGCTCAGTGCGGCGGCGCAATCGCCCGATGTTTCTTTTTTTGGCTGATGTGGCTTTGGGCAATCCGTATGTTGCGCCAACTGCTCAGAGCGATTTTCGGGCTGCGCCCAAGGGATTCGATTCGGTTTGGGGCAAGGCTCAACATACCGTCGCTTGGGCCGGCAAACTGCAATACGATGAATTTATTGTCTATCAATCAGCCCAACAAACCTTACGCTATTTGGTGCTTTTCGACCGCTAAAAACGACACTATCAACTTTGGAGGCTTGTATGCAACTCGGTGATTGGGTTGAATTTCAAATTATTGTTAGCAAACAATCAAAAGGCCCAGGCAGTACGCCAACCACCCAAAATATGGGGCGGGTGCGCCGCGGAATGGTGATTGGGGTGCGCAATGTCTATGATGTGGTTGGTGGCAATCCGCCCCAATTAGCCAATCCCCAACCAGTTTTGATTGTGGCGGTTTCGTTGCATCGGGCTTACCGGGTTTTCCCCCACGATGCCACGCTGACCAATCCGCCAACCCCACGCCGCAGCCGCCAACGCCGCGTTGCTGCGCCACCAGCCCAAACGGTGGTTCATGGCAACGATGACGATGATTGGCACGCTGTCGATGATCAGGCATTAAGTTTATTAATCGCCGAACAAATTGGCAATTGGATTACCGCAGGCCAAATGTTTACCGCCTACGATATTACGATGGCCTTGCGCACCGCCAACCCACGCTTGATCATCAAGCATGAACGAGTCCGACCATTGGTCCATGAAGTGATGGCTTCGGCGGTGGTCAGCGGTTTGTACGAACGCGAAAGCGCCTCGTTCAATAGCAACCAAGCCACCCGCTACTTGCCAATTGAAGCGTAAACCAGAACATAGAACATAGAATATCGAAACCGCGAAGAACACGAAGATCGCAAAGATTAACTAGGTGGTATGTTTGAATTGCCGCTAACCGGAATAGGACGATACATCCAACCTTCGTGCTCTTCGTGTTCTTCGTGGTTACTGGCCTCTAATCCCTACCCCCTCGTTTAGCGCTCAGCGAAATGCTCAACTGGCTCGCGGGGCACGCGTGGCAAGATTGCCGAAACCACTTCATAGGCATTTGTGCCCAACCACGCAGCCACTTCCTCCGCCCGAATTCGATCTGCGCCCTGTTGACCGATCAGCACGACTTGATCGCCGCGTTGCACAGCATCAAGCTCAGTTACATCGATCATGGCATAATCCATACAAACCCGTCCCACGACTGGCACGCGCTGACCATGAATCAGAACTTCACGCCAAGGCTGGGGTGCACGCCGAAATCCATCGGCATAACCCACTGGAATGGTGGCAATCCGCGAGGCACGGCTGGTGACAAAGGTACAGCCATACGAAATTGGGCTACCTGCTGGCAACTCGCGTACTTGGGCAACCTCAGTCTGGAATTCTAAAACTGGCTGGAGATTCAAAGGCACATCACTGCTTGGGTCGATGCCATACAGCCCAATTCCGGCTCGCACCATATCATAGCGAGCACGTGGATGAACCATGGCCGCAGCACTATTGGCGGCATGCACCACAGGCGGTCGTAATCCACGCTGAGTTAATTGATCAAGCAGCGTTTGAAAACGTTGTAATTGCAAGCTAAAAAAGCTGGCATCAGCCTCATCGGCATTGGCAAAATGGGTGAAAATACCGACAACTTCGATGCTCGCCAAGCCCTGCAACCATTCAATAAAACCGACTGCTTGCTCAACCGCCAAACCCAGTCGCGCCATCCCAGTATCAATTTTGATATGGACTTGGGCTTTTAAACCTAAGGCTAAGGCCTGCTCGTGCAACGATTGAGCAACATGGCGATCAAAGAGCGCCACACTGATCCGATTGAGCAAAGCTTCGCGCATTTGCCAGGCTGGTGTATAGCCCAAAATCAAAATTGGCGCAGCAATATCAGCTTGGCGCAAGTGCAGTGCTTCGCCCAAAGTTGCTACCGCCAACGAGCTTGCACCATTTAATAAGACGGTGCGGGCTGAACGAACTGCGCCATGACCATAAGCATCGGCTTTGAGCACCGCCATGACTGGCACACCAACCACCCGACGAAGCACTTGCACATTGCTCGCTAAAGCATCAAGATCGATTCGCACAGTCGTAGGCCGATCGGGCAGGCCAATGCGTACATTGCGCCAAACATGTTCTTGGCGCACCAACACCTGCCGTGGATCGGCTTCAGGAGCCAACAAGCCCGCGACCACATGTTCCAACCGCGCGTCAGCCGCACCCTTGACCAACACTAAATCGCCTTCCCCAAGATCGTTTGGGATCGCGGCCAAGACTGCCGCCGCACTATGTACACTGATGGTGTTAATTTGATACCCGTGAGTTGCACTTGCTTCACGTGCACTCGTAGCAGCAAGCGCTGCTTGGTCGCCTTTAGTAATCAGTAAATCGACATGTTGGGCGGCGATTTGGCCTGCTTGTTGATGAAAGCGAGCACTAGCAGCGCCCAATTCTGCCATATCACCGAGAATCGCAATCCGTCGGCGGGCTGGCAACGAACCAAGCGTTTGCAAGGCTGCATAAACCGATTCGGGCGCAGCATTAAAGGTATCATCAATAATCGTCGCGCCATTGCGTCCAGCCAACGGATTGAAACGGCCATGAACTGGAGGCAAACCAGCTAAGGCTTCCCGCATTTCGGCCAAACTGAGGCCAGCAACATAGCCCACGGCAATTGCAAAGGCGGCAGCCTGAACACTTGGCACGCCACTTGCTAAGAGTTGAATACATTCAGGGGCATGTTCAGGTATGTGGATAGTGAATCGGGTTGACTGAACGGTGCTGGTCACATTGCTCCAACGAATCTCACACGCTGCATTCTGCCCAACCCGCAGAAGGCGAGCGTGCGTTTGTTCAGCCATTGCAGCCACAAGAGGATCGTCGCCATTCAAGATTGCGTAACCGTGGGCGGGTAACTGTTGAATAATCGCGGCTTTTTCATGGGCAATCGCGGCTTGTGAGCCAAATGCCCCAAAATGAGCCGAACCAACATTGGTGACAATCCCAATCTCGGGGGGGAAAAGCTGGCACAGCTGGGCAATCTCGCCTGGGTGATCAGCCCCAAACTCTAAAACTGCCCATTGCTGAGCCGCAAGCTCGGCCATGGTCACCGATAAGCCTAAATCGGCATTGAACGAACGTGGGCTACGCAACACCGAGTAGCGGCTTGCCAATACATGGGCAATCGCTCGTTTGGTTGAGGTTTTGCCAACGCTGCCAGTAATTGCTACTGTGCGCGGCGCGTGTTTGGCAAACTGAGCCTTGGCCCAACTGCGCAGTAAGATTAAAGGATCGTTACAAACTAGAACGGTAATCGATGCAGGAATGACGCTAGGTGCATATTGACAGACCACTCCGGTTGCTCCAGCGGCAATTGCATCGCGAATAAAACCATGGCCATCAGCCCGCGCTGTTTGGAGCGCAATAAACAAATTACCAGTTTGGGTTAGGCGTGAGTCATAAGCCCAACCTGACCATTGTATTTGGTCGCCAGCTTGGGCTATTTGCGCTCCAGCAGCGATTAAATCAGCAACGTGAATCATTCAATTCCTACCAACTATCAAACCTAACCAAGTAAGTTAGGCCAGCGATCTACACCATCGTATCCCACATGGCTTCCCTACTTATGGGGATGCATTATAGCCAAAATTGGCGACTTTCGTCCTATCAGGATATGTGCATAGCGCCAAGTAGAACGGTTGTATAATCGCAGTGTGTGTTGGTATTTTATCTCGTGGAGGGATGTTTTATGCAACGGATTCGGGTAGTGCTACGCGAAGTGGCGCAACAAAAGGGGTTCAACATCACATCACTGGCCGACGCTGCCAAAGTCAACCCTGAAACGGTTCGCAAACTGTGGCACGATGAATCGAAACGCATCGACCGCGAGAACCTTGAGAAAATCGCTAATGCGCTCCAAGTTAGCCCGCTAATGCTGCTCTCAGTCGGCGGTAAAGAATGAGAAACAATGAAGGTCGGGGATTCCCGACCTTCATTGTTTCTAGCAGTAGAATATTCAATTTATAAAAAATCGATTTCGCAAGCGCCCGACATACAGGCTAATTCTTGCGCTGCAGTGGTCAAATCTTCTTCTTCGTAGCGATAGACTTTCGAGAAGTCGATTGGCGGGAATTCTGCCGCTAGTTTTTCGTATTCTTCGCGGCCAATCTCCACATACGGCATTTGGGCATAATTGGCATCAAACGATGGCAAGAAGGCCATCCCACCAATCACCTCGCGGTGTTCCCAAATCCATTTCATTACTTCCATTACTTCATCGGGCTTGTAGGTGATCGTCACCGACGGATTGTGCTCAGTCCAATTGAGTTTATTCTGCAACCAATAGTTACATTGCTCAATCGCCCCACGGCTGTTGCGAGTGATGGCATTTTCGGGTGCTTTGACTGGGAAGTGCACCACCCAAGTCGTGGCATCATCACGGGTTTGGCCATTTTCAGGGTCCATCGGCACGCCTGCATCACGCAACACTTTGTAAATTGGCGAGTGGGTGCTGACCCGCACGTTGCGAATGTAATAGGGTGCCCAGCGTGAGTGCAAGCCCGAAGCACAATCGAGCAGTTGGCTGCTGTTGCCACTTGGCTTGACACAGGTGATCGATACCGATTGATTGATGCCTAACTTTTCGGCATACTCGCGGTTGACTTCGACCGCAATTTCCAGCAAGCGGCGTTGAACTTCAGGATCTTGGGCCACTGTGCTATCCATTTGACCAGTGATATCGACACCGAGCAATCGTTCTTCTTGGCAGTTTTCCGACCATTGAGATCGCAAACCTGGGAAGTGGGTCGCCATCGATTGGATCGTGCCGATAATCGTGGCAACTTCGACTTTTTCGCGCAAGCTTTCAAATGTATCATCGGCGCGGGCAACCGCTGCCGTCAAATTACAAAACTGGTAAGGCCGCAGAATAATTTCGCCACCAAAACTGTTACCTGCTCTTGCGAGCTGCCACAACCATTTCTGTTGTGGTCTGCACCTTCAATTGGTTATACGTGCAGTTCAGAGTGCGTCACCAACTCGACTGAGTTGCCCCTTGTCACTCGTTCGCGGCTTCCCTTGCGGGCGATCCGACGACGTTACCTACTTCTAGGCTTCCATCGTTATTCAGGGTTTTCCTAGGTTGTCGCCAACTTAGGCCGCTAGGCTTAACGGATTCGTGCCAAATTCGGCGGGCTTACGACGAGCTGGGCGCATATCGATCGCGCTTTGGCGATTGAAAATGCCAGGTTCGCCGCGACCAGATTTCACCATCGACAGTACTTGCTCGATAATTTCGAGTTGGGTCAAACCACTAGCTGGCCAGACCGCTGAGTTATTAGCGTTCCAGCGTTGGCTATTTTCGCGGTCAAAATCGCCATCTTTGGCAGTCAGCATATCGTGGTCGTCGTAATCGAACAGGCTGATCATTGCTGTACGACGCACACCGCCGCTGACCGCTGCATTACCAACCGAGCACATAAGGTCGTGGGCATCGATTGAGCGCAGGAATGAGCCTTGACGTGCCAAAATACGTGAGCGAGCAAAATCGAGCATTTGGCGGAACGGCTCAGGCCCAGAAGCACGACCACCTTTGATCCGCAAGGGAGCGCCAGCAGGCCGCAATTGCGAAAGATCAAAAGTTACATCATTGCCAGCAAACCAGGTTTCTAAGCCAAAGCGAAGTGCTTCAGCCCAGCCCTCAGCCGAATCTTCGACCACATATTGAGTAGCTGGTGCGCCAGATTGACGCTTGACGCGAGGAAATTGCTCGATGTACTTGTGTTCGACTGAGAAACCCACGCCACAACCGCTCATCGAAATAATCAAGGCTTCAACAAATGAGTCGATGCTATCGACTGGTAAATACGAGCAGTTATAAATCGCAATATTGTTGCGGCGGGCGGCTGGCCCAGCCATCGCCAACAAGCGCATCGAAGGCATCGCCCGCATTTCGAGAATGGCTTGGCGCACGCGGTTGTAATCGGCATCATCAAGTTTATTGTCGGAAATTTCGCGCAAGAAATTGACTGAGCGATCGACAGTTTCGATCCAGGTTTCGCGGCGGCCTAAGTCATAATCGAAGCGCGAGTATTTATCGAAAAATTGAAATTTTTGCAACGGCGAGGGGAAATATTGATCAGATTCGGCAAACGCATGGCGAATTGCTTCTGGGACAGGGCGTTGCTCACGCTTTTTGGCATGCTCGGCGCGATAAAGAATATAGCTCTTGGCGGCTTCAAACTCGCCAGCAGCTTGCAACATCACCTCAACAGTATCTTGCACAGCCTCGACGGTTGGGGTCGTGGCATATTTGGCAGCCAAAATATTGACCACGCGCTGGGCCAATTCGGCAACGGTGGTATGCGGTTGACGGCCTAAACCAGCAAAACAGCGGGTCAAAGCGCGTTCAATCCGGGCCACATCAAACGTCACCTCACGACCATCACGCTTGATGATTGTGGTTGGCGGCGCTACTTGGCGGTCATCGAGCGGGGTCAACGTGACCTGTTCCGTCATAACCAAGTCCTTTCAAACATCCAAAATAAAGACAACAAAAAATTAAGGGTGCAATCAAAATGTGATTGTTCCCGTTGTTGGAGCAAGTATTGCTTGGTTGCGTGTGCATTTAACGCAGAGGCGCAGAGCAATTAATTTAATTTGGTTGCATTGGGGCAACCATGAATACCTAGAGAGTGAGCCTTCCCATTAAAAAACAGCAAGTAGAGAGTGCTGGCTCTTACTTACTGTACAAACTCAAAAAAACTGCGTTACAAGTTGTAACGCCACTGTAAATCTACATTGTAAAGCTGATTGAATGCTTTCGAAGAAGTTTGATGCAATCCAATATATAGTATGTCTTTTTAGCTGTCAACACTAGATGTAGTATTTTTTATGGAAAGTGCTGCTAAAAAACGAGTTGTAATCGTTGACTATTTAGCAGATTATAACGGTGCAAAACTTGCTTATCCACAACCTATAAACAACAGCTAAACTCAATTTTTACCAAGATGAGAGAATCCTAAATTAGGCAAAATCACCCCTAGGGGTGAAACCATTGGTAGGATTTGGACTATCATCATTTAAATGTAATGTACCAACGCTAGGGTTTGGCTCTATAATGAGCCTAGCGATTTTAGACAAGGTAGATTTATGGCGCAAGCAAACAAGCCCAAACCAACAATTGCCTGGAGTTTGATCGGCGGACTGGCACTAGGCCCAATTCTGCTGATTATCCTGCGGCTGTTTCCTGCGCTCGATCTGCGAATTCAATCGCCAGCTGGCCATTTTTGGATCGTTACCAGCGCTTTGTTGGTTGGCCTCTTGATGATTGGCTTGGTGATTCGCGCGGCCTTGGTGCGGCGCGATGGCCGAGCGTTAATGCTTGGCTTCGGCTTTTTAGCCATGTCGCTGATGTTTCTGATTCATGCGATCGCCACGCCTGGGGTGATGTTTGAAAATACCTCAGTCGCAACCCAGTGGTCAACCCCATTAGCGCTGTTGGTGGCGGCCATTATTTTTGCCTTGAGCATGAGCCAGCACCTTGCCGAGGGTTTGATTCGTTGGTGGGGGCGTTGGTTGATCGTTGGTAGCGGTTTGTGGTTAGCCTATGCTGGATTGATGCTAATCTATATTCCCAATACGGTTATGCCAGCAATTCAAGCCCCAATGCCCCAAACTAGTCAGGTCAGCCAACAAGGCTACGACGAATATGGCGATGAGTATGGATATGGCACTGAAGCTGATCCTACGCCAGCCGCAACCATTCAGCCAACCCAAAGCAGCCAATCAAATAACGATGAGTATGGCGATAAATACGATTATGGCTATGGCGATGATGATGACTATGGCAGTGTTGCCGCGCCGCTAGCAACAGCCCAACCAACAAGCACCACCAGTCCGCATTCATTACACAGCCAAATGCGTAGTTTGGCCCCAACGATCTTTCCTTTTATGGTTTGGCTAACCGTAGCACTCTTTGGCTGGACGGCTTGGTTTTATGGTAAGCAATGGCGTGAAACGCCCACTCTGCCCCTAGCAACCTTTGTAATTGCGGCAATTCTCTTGGCTGAAACAGCCTTGGCCGCCTTGTATGGCGAGCTTTGGCAGCTTTCGTTTTGGAGCTATCACGTCTTGTTGTTAGCGGCGATTGGCATAATTACTTATGGCGTGATTCGCGGGGTTGAACGAACTGGCTCGTTGACCAGTGCGGTTGAGGGCTTGTTGCTGAATAGTACGCTACAACGTCAACAAGCGGGCTTTCAAAATGCCATGAGCCAGCTGTTGAATGCCTTTGAAGCAGGCGACCGCACAGCGAGCCACCATTTGCGCCGCGAGCTGAGCCAACGCTTTGCGCTCGCCGAAGATCAGCTTGATATATTGCAGCATGCCGTGGGCTTGGTGGAGCAGGATCGTGAGCAAGGCCGCCGTTTGCAAGCCTTGGTCGATATTAGCCACACCGTCACACTCGAACTCGAAGCCGATGCCTTGATTAGTCGCGTTATCGCCAGCTTAGCGCATATGTTGCAACCAGCCTTGGCCGCAGTTGGCTTGCTTGAGGCTGAGCAGTTGCAAATTCAGGCTCAACATTATTTAATCAAAGGCGAGCCATCGCACCAAAGCCTGAGCCTGCCGCTCAGCGCCTTCCCAATGGAATGGCTGACCGTTACCGATTTGCCCTATATCAGCGCTCTAACAGGGCCGCTCAAGCCTTTGGCGGTCAATCTACAACCTGCCTACCTGATTCCATTGCAACACCATACCCAGTTAATTGGGATTTTATTTCTACAATTGAATGCCGATCAAACCATCGATGCCCGCAGCGAGGGCGTGTTGCAATCGGTCGCAGCGCATCTCGCCACAGGCATCACCAATAGTCGTTTGTATAGTGCCCTGCAAACTGAGCACCAACAATTGCAACGCAGCGAGCAATTGCGCGAACAGATGAATCAGATGGTGGTGCACGATCTCAAAAATCCGCTGACCGTGATCATCAATTATCTTGATTTGTTGCGTCGCCAAGCATTGCCTGAGAGCCAACGCGAGTTAGTCGAAGGTGCTCGCCGTTCATCGCGCACGTTGGTCGGCTTAGTTTCCGATTTGTTGGATACAGCACGCTTGCAGGAAGGCCACATGAGCATCAACCGTGAGCATGTGCCAATCGCTCCGCTCTTGCATAATGTGGCCAATGAGTTGCGTTCGTGGGCTGAGCAAGAGGCCAAAATTATCTCGATTCAGGCCGACCCTGAGTTGTATGCGACGATCGATGGCGATTTGATGCGGCGGGTGTTGAGCAATTTACTGTCAAATGCAATCAAGCATACGCCCATCAAAACGGAAATTAAACTAATTGCCCATCAAGCCAAAAGCCAAATTACCTTCCAAGTGGCCGATAACGGCCCAGGCATCCCCGAAGCCTTGCAAGCATCGTTATTTGATCGCTTTACGATTTTGAATGAGCATAATCATACCCGCCAACGTAGCACGGGCTTGGGCCTGTATTTTTGCAAATTAGCGGTCGAAGCTCACGAAGGGGAAATTGGCGTGGTCAGTAATCCAACAGCAGGTACAATTTTTACGATCACCATGCCACATCATAATTAAGCGCTAGCAACTTTGAGCGCCACCAGGGTAATGTCGTCGTGCTGTGGGTGATCGCCGATAAATAGATTAATTTCGTTGATCACCAAATCCACCCATTCAGCGCTGGTCAGGCTATGGTCTTGTTCGCGCAGCAAGCTCTCGAAGCGATCGAAGCCCCACATCTCGCCGCTGGTATTCTTCGATTCAACCACGCCATCGGTGTAGAACAGCACCATATCGTTGGGTTCAAGCTGATAGCTGGCCGTTTCATAGGGTGTGTTGGCCATAATGCCCAGCGGAAAGTGCGGGCCAGGCGCGGTCATATACTCCAAATCACCATTAGCGCGGCGAATAATTGGATCGAGTTGGCCAGCATTCGCCAAGGCCAAACTATAATCAACTGTATCAAAGGTCGCATAGGCCAAGGCCACAAAGGTATGCCGTGGAATATCCATGGTTACCCAGCGATTGGTTTCCTGCATCACGATTTGCGGTATCTCGTGATCCCACGCTTCCGAGCGCACAATCGAACGCGCTACCGCCATCAACATTGCCCCAGGAATGCTCTTGCCCGAAGCATCGCCGACCATCAAAGCCCAGCGACCATCACGCAACTCGGTTACCTCGTAGAAATCGCCGCCTGTTTCGCGGGCTGGCAAACACAAGGCCGCCAACTCCACACCTTGGGCCACTGGCAAACTACGTGGAAATAAGTTGCTCTGGATTTGGCGGGCAATTTCCAATTCTTGCTCAACCCGAGTGACTGATTCTTGGTAGAGCCGCGCATGCTCAAGCGCGGTTGCTGCTTGGTTGGCAAAGGTCATGGCCAAATCAGTATCGCTCTGGGTAAAAGCGTTGGGCTGCAACGAATTAATATTCAGTACCCCCAGTACCACGCCCTTGCTGATCAACGGCACGCCAATCCACGAACGCACCACACTCGGCATCGGCGAGCGCGTCCACTGCGGATCGCTGGCGGTATCGGGAACCACCAAGGGCTGACCGCTCAACATCACGCGGCCCGCGCCACTGGTCTGGTCAAGCGGGAAGGTCAATTCGCGCCATTCGACCGCCAATTGCTCATCTTGGGCTTGGCGTGCAACAATTCGCAGCAAATTATTTGATGGTAGCATGACCGAAGTTGAGTCGAAGGTGATCACTTTGCGCAATTCACGCAAAATCAAATCGAGCACTTCATCGGGATTGAAGGTGGTGTTGAGCACGCGGGCAATTTCGCGCATGGTTTCGGCAGTGCGGTGGGCGGTTTGTTCAGCCGCATACAAGCGGGCATTACGCACACTCAGAGCTAGCTGGCGACCCACATTAAACAAAAATTGCTCATCGCTTGGGCCAAAGGCCGCTGGTCGCGTTGCCCGTACTGCCAGTACACCCAACGGCTGATCCGAGGCGATCAGCGGGACGCTCAGCCACGAGTGCATAAAGCCAGAATTGGTTGGAATCGGCGGCTCCAGCAAATCGGGATAGAGCGCCCAATCGCGATAAATATCGTTCATGCGTAGCGGTTTGACATGCAAATAGGTCCAGCGAGTTAGCGAGCCTTCGGGCAAAGGATGGCCAATCACTGCCGTTTCAACTTCCTTGCCCTCTTCCAACACAACTGCCGTTTCAACCCGATCAGCGTTGCCAATCACCACTTGAAAGGCATCGGCATTCAGAAAACTACGCAAGACCAAATCCATCGAGCGCAGCATTTCATACAAATCAAGGGTCGAAGTAACCAATTGAGTGATCCCTTGTTGAGCATCAAGCTCAGCCAATTGGCGCTCACGTTGGGCAAATGAACGGGCATTTTGAATTGCCAAGCCCAATTGATGCGCCACTTGCAGCATAAATTGCTCATCGCTCTCGCTGAAATGGCTGGCATTCATCGATTGGGTGGTGATCGCGCCCAAGACCTCGCCACGGTGGTTGATCAAGGGTGTACCAAGCCACGACAAGGCGACTTCATCGTTGACCTGCACCGTTTTCAACTCGGGATACAGTTTGGGAATATCGGTAATCGTGTTGTTAAAACGCAGCGCTTTACCATTGCGCAAAATCCAGGCGGTCGGCGTATTGAGCGGCAGCGATGTGCCGATCATCGAGCCATAATCGAGCAACTCGCCACGTTCAACCACACATAAATCTTCGATCACATAGGTTTGTGGATTATTTAATAAGATATAAAAGCCATCGATTTTAAGAAACGAAGTCAATAATGGATTCAAACCACGAAACATTTCGTGAATATCCATGGTGCGATTGAGCAATTCGCCAACCAATTTCAAAGTATTGAGTTCGGCCAATTGGCGTTCACGTTGGGCAAAAAGCCGGGCATTTTGAATTGCCAAGGTCAGTTGTTGGCCGACCTGGGCCATAAATTGCTCATCGCGATTGCTAAACACATTGGCTTGAAAACTTTGAATCGCAATTAGCCCGATTACATTGGTGGTTTGATCGTTGAGCGGCACGCCCAGCCAAGCCTTCGTCCGATCCGACGAAATGCGCACTTCGTTATCTTCAGGGGCAACGTCAGTCGAGGTTTCTTGCGAAATATCACCAAACCGCAATGGTTTACGGGTGTGCAACACTTCCCAAGTTGGCGTGTGCTCAGGCGGAATCAGGCCGATCATCCAACGAAAATCGCCCTCACCCTCGCGATTCAAGGCATAAACTGCCTCGACCATGTGGCTTTGAGGATGATTGAGCATCACAAAAAAGCCATCAATATGCAAAAATTCAGTGAGCACTGCATCAATTGCCCGTAGCATGGCCTCAATTTCGAGGGTTGAACTGAGCAAACTACTGATGCGTTGCAAAGCATTCAGTTCAGCCAATTGGCGTTCGCGCTGCTGATACAACTGCACATTCAAGACATGCAAGCTAACTTGGCTAGCAACCGATTGCATAAAAAAGCGATCGCGATCGCTGAAGGCATAAGGGCGATAATTTTGAATGGCAATCACACCCAAAGGCCGACGATTGGCATCGAGCATTGGCACGCCCAGCCAACTTTCCGAGGGTGAGCCTTTGACCGTGCGCCGAATGATTGTTGGATAATGGCGAATATCGCGTGAAACATGGCGTAAAAACAATGGTTCACATTTGCTTAGCACCCAATCAGTAAACGAACCTTTGCGCGGCATCGACTCTTCGCTCAGGTAAGTCGCCTCATTCTCATCCTCAATCGCAATGCTATCAGTCAATAATTGGCGTTCAGGGTCGTAAATCGCCATATAAAACACATCAACTGGCAAGAACGAACGAATTGCATCATTTAATTGGTGCAGCAAGGTCGAGAGGTTGAGCGCCCGAACTGTTGCCGTGCTGATCGCGCTCAAGGCCTCTAGCTCAGCAATTTGGCGACGTTGTTGAGCCAAAATATTGCCATGTTCCAAGGCCAAGGCCAATTGATTGCTGACCACTTGCAACAGCTCAACTTCTTCAGTTTTGAAGGCGCGTTGCTCAGTTTGGCCAACCATCAAGACACCAATTACGGTTTCATGGCGGCGCAAAGGGATGGCGAGGGTTGTGCCGAGATGGCTGAGTTGGGCCATTTGCCAATATTTGGAGTGGGTGTGATTATCGACAATTGCCGAATTGCTACTAATCGCAATCCCAAAAATCGAATCAAGCGGCGCGAATGCTTCCGGCAAGCTCCCATTTTGCATGCCCCGTTGCACGATCGGCTGAAGCTCACTGCCATTCAGCGAACAAACCACGCCGGCATTGAGATGCATCAACTCCAGCATAAAATCGAGTGCCAAGCCAAACATCTCAGTTAATGGCAATTGTTGGGTTAGCATTGCCGCAATATCGCTGATCACAAATAAATCGGCGTTGCGTAGCTCGATTTGGTGCTCCAACGAGCCAGTTAATTCAGCTTGGCGATGCGAGAGTAGGGCATTTTCTAGTGCTACGGCCATCGAATTAGCAATCCGCGTCAGCAGATCAAGATCTGTCTCATCGAATGCACCGACGGTGTAGCTTTGCAGTGAAATCACGCCCAAAGCCGAGGTACCAATAACTAATGGTACGCCCATCCAGCCGCGTGAAAGCTTATCACTGCCAAATTGCAAAAGGCGGGGTAAGCCAATCGTCTCACGTTCGATCGCCAAATCGCGAAACAGCAAGGGCTGACGTTGGCGAATCAGATAGCCAGTCAGCGGGCCAATTGGATCATGTTCGCTAAATTCAATCACGCCCTCATCGGCCAACATCGCGATGCGATAAGCGCTATCGTCGTATTGGTCGGAGAGGGCAATAAAACAGGCATCAAAATTCCAAACCGTCTGCAATTCTTGATAAATCGTGCGCAACAACTCGAACGAATCCTGCTGCCCACGACAAGCTAGCCCAATGCGATAGAGCGCATCGAGAGCACGTTGGGTTTGATGGCGTTCAGCCTCAAGGGCTTCCACCCGATTTTTCAGCGTGGGTTTACGAGTACGTTGGGTCATAGCGGAACCGCAGCAGTTTTATCAGCGCAAACATAGCACAAAATAGCATGCAGATCAACCGATGCCAATAGCAAAGCTAGTACCAACAGCCTAATCTGCTTGGGGTCACATGGGCTAACTCCATGGTTAACCATTGCTGATTGTAGGCTCAGCCTTTGGATTACCACCACGAGCACGCCGTACCGCCAACAAATCCGCTACGTGCTCAGGAGCCAAGGGTTGCAAGCGGCCCATGCTCAAGGCGGTCGAAATAATTGTGGCAGCTTGTTCGACCTGCTCAGTCCGATGAAAAGCTTTGGTCAGGCTACTAGCAACGGTCAACGAACCATGGTGGTCTAACACCACAGCATCATGATCACAAATAAACGGCTTGATTGCCTCGCCCAGCGCTGCCGTACCAGTACGAGCATAGGGCACGGTTGGAATTTTGCCCAGCGTCAGAATAATATCCTCTAAAAGTGGCTGGGTCAGCTCGATGCCAACAATACTACAGGCAATCGTTCGTGGTGGGTGAGCATGGACACAAGCACGCACATCGGGTCGCACCGCATAAACTGCCAAGTGTATCAACAATTCACTCGAAGGTAAGGGGGTCTGTGGGTCAAGCGGGACTCCCTGACGATCAACGATAATTAAATCGTCGGGCTGAAGCATGCCTTTGCAATAGCCTGTGGGGGTGGTCAAAATCCGTTGCTCATCAAGCAAAACCGAAAAATTGCCACTATATGAAGGAGTCCAGCCGCGTTCATAGAGCCAGCGGCCAATTTGCACCATCTCATGGCGAGATTGCAACTCATAATCAGAATTCATGGGAAAAATCCCCCCAAAGGTGGACTAAAACGGCCTATATCCCCTGATATAACACCTAAAAGCTCACCCGTACTAGCAAAAAAATAGGAAAACATAACTAATAAATGCCTAAAATTCAGTTCAGGAAATGCTGCAAGAACGCGTATAATGGCAATGTTCAGGCTCTCACCCCCATTGCAACTGAAAGGCACCCTATGTATCGTTTTGAACGACACACACCATTTGACCTGACTGTGTATGCTGATCCTGGTCAAGATCGGAGTGGCCCGCCATTAACGCAAGGTGGTATTTTCTTATTAATTTCAACAACCGCCTCCGAACACTGTTCACCAGAGATGCTTGATGTCTTGGATGAGATTGATCCTGAGGCATGGTATCATGGCCAACTATTAGAAACCATGCTTAACAGCTTCGAAGATCAAGACCCAGCCTTGGTGATCGATGTTGGCAAGAACATTTATTATTCAATGGAAACCCAATTTCGAGCAGTTGGAATTCAAAAGCCCGAAGATGTGATTACAACCATTCCGATGATGTGGGTGTATGCGACCCGTGGCGATGGTGGCGAATGGCGCACCCGTATGACTGGCGACAAAACCGCAATCATTGAAATGGAACAACCCTACAATTGTATGTTTGAACAAGGGGCAATGCAAGGAGCGCTGGAGTGCTTCGATGCCCGTGATGTTCAAATGAACCATTCTAAGTGTATCCGCAATGGCGATGCCTTCTGCGAGTTACATGTTTCTTGGAAATAAACCCTATGGATCAACCAGAGCGCCCAGAGCAACCAACACCTCCAGCATCGACCAACCAATCACGACTTTCACGTGAAGATCGGGCGCTAATTCGCACGATTGGCAGTACGTTGCGTAAAGTTATTCAAGGCGAGGCTGCTGAACACCTTGTACTTGATCGTCGCGATGAACTCGGGATTTTGGCCAATATGGTCAATCGGGTTAGCAAAGAGCTAGCGCTCTCCCGCGAACAGGATCAAAAGCACCTGGCAGAGCTTGAAGCTCGGCTAGCCGAGTTGAAGGCAGCCCGCGAAACCGAAGAACGACTGCTGTATACGATCGATGAAATTTCAACCCCGATTCTTAATATTTTTACCAACGTGGTGTTGATGCCATTGATCGGTGCTATCGATAGCAACCGTGCTCAACGCATGATTGCGCTCTTGTTGGAGCACGTCGTGCGTACGCGAGCGAGTGTCGTGATTTTGGATATTACGGCGGTTTCATTAATTGATACCCAAGTGGCCAATGTGCTGATTCGGGCGGCGCAATCGTGTAATTTGCTTGGTGCTGGCGTTATTTTATGTGGCATGACCCCTGATGTTGCCCAAGTTGTGGTAAGCCTTGGGATTGATCTTTCGATTTTTCAAACCACCAGCGATTTACAAGAAGCACTCTCGACAGCCCTGCGTACCCTCAAGTACCGTATTCAGCCTATGTAAAGCATAGACTATTGGCCTATTGAGCCTAGTACTGACATCTAATACAGTATATGCAGTCAGGACAGATGCAAAAGCTGACTCGCAGATTCACACTTGACACCTCATTCCAGCCCTACGTCATAGCTAATAGGTGGTGAATTTGCGGTCAGTCTTTTTTAACCGAAAACGAGGGACGTTATGACGCAACTTAGCCGCCGTACATTCTTGAAAAGTCTCGTTGCAGGTGCTGTGGTAGTTGGTTTTGACCGTGCTACTAGTTCGTGGGTCACTTCGGCCCACGCCGCCGAGCAACTCGCGCCAAATTTCCCAACGTTCGATGGTGTGCTCTACACCGATGCCGCTACCCGCGCTGAAGCAGCCGAAGATTACGGTCATATCATTCACCGTACGCCCAATGCTGTGCTTAAACCTGGCTCAGTCAATGATATTGTGCGCCTCGTTCGCTTTGCCAAAAATAACAATATTAAAATCTCAGGCCGTGGTCAAGGTCACTCCACCTATGGTCAGCCCCAAATTCAAGGCGGGGTTGTGATCGATATGAGTACCCTCAACACGATTCATGAAATTGGCCGCGATTATGTCATTGCTGATGCTGGCTTGAAATGGCATCAACTACTCGATAGCACTTTGGCTCAAGGCCTAACCCCACCCGTTATGACCGACTATATTGAGCTATCAATTGGTGGCACATTGAGCGTCGGCGGGATTGGCGGAGCCAGCCATCAACATGGTGTGCAAATTGACAACGTGATCGAATTGACGGTTGTCACAGGCGAAGGTAACTTAGAAACCTGTTCAAAAAACCGCAACAAAGATTTATTTGAATCGGTGCTTGGTGGCTTGGGCCAATTTGCAATTATCGTGCGGGCCAAACTCAAATTGATTCGCGCCGAAACCAGCGCCCGCGTATTCAACTTGTTCTACGACGATATCGAAACCTTTACTGGCGATCAAACCCGCTTGATCCGCGATGGGCGCTTCGATTATGTTGAAGGCCAAGTCGTGCCCAAAGCCGGTGGTGGCTGGAACTTTATGCTCGAAGCAGTAAGCTATTATTCAGGCAATAAGTTGCCCAATAACACCCGCTTGTTGCGCAATTTGAGCTATACCCAAGGCACTGAAGTTATCTCAGATACGACCTATTTCGCTTTCTTGAATCGCTTGGAAGCAACCGAAGCCTTCTTGCGCTCAATCGGCGTTTGGTTCTTGCCACATCCATGGTTCGATGTGTTCGTCAAGAGCCGCCACGTCAACCAATATGTTGGCAATATCTTGGAAACCTTGACCCTAGACGATACTGGCCAAGGCCCAATCTTGCTCTATCCAGTCAAGACCAATAAATTTACCAAGCCATTCTTCCGCGTACCCGATGGCGAAATCGTCTTCTTGTTTGATATTTTGCGCACTGCGCCAAATATTCCTGAAGTGATCAACGCCATGATGGCCAGCAACCGCGAGTTGTTTGAAACCAACCGCGATCTTGGTGGCAACCGCTACGCAATTGGCGCAATCGAGTTTAGCCAAGCTGATTGGCAACAACACTTTGGCAATGTCTGGAATGACTTCCGCCGTGCCAAGAATCGCTACGATCCTTGCAATATCCTTGGTGGGGGCCAAGGCATATTCTAAGCCGAAGATCGTGATTTCCAACGCCTATCGAGCAATTCGATAGGCGTTTTTTGTTTGGTGATTGATCCACGAAGTGCCTAGGGACGAGGGATCAGGATTTAACGCAGAGGCACAGAGAATTGTATGGCGATAGGCTTTTAGCGATTGATCCATGAAGAGCACGAAGCGGAAGTTATGGGCTATGGATGGGCTTTTGAGGTTATTATAGTCTTGGTTGAAAATCTGAATCCTAGTCCTAGCTGCTTCATCCCTCATCCTTCATCCCTCATCCTTCATCCTACGGCTTGTCATAGTGTAGCCTAGTGCTTTTGGGGGTCAGCAAACCCGACCGTGTATACGCTTGACATCTGCGCAGGCTATGCTATGCTGTTTAGAACAAATGTACTGAATCATAAAAAAGCGCTATTTGACGAATGGGGAACCGAGTATGCAAGCCAAGCAACAGCTAAAATATGCCTTAGTGGAGTACACCACCAACAAAAACTTTTGCAATGTTTACGATGCAATGGGTATCGAGCGGCTTGAATGGGAAGTTGTGAGCTATGATCGGGCACGGCGAGTGCATCTTGATCGGGCTAACGCTTACTTGCCAATTTTGCGCTGTAAATTGTTGGTGCACCACACCTTAACTGGCAAGGCCTTTGAGCCAGGTTGGAAGCTTGAAGTATTCGGTGGCTCGGTTCGCGACGATGGGATCGAAAGTCGCTTATTTAAAGTCGAATGCGATCCTGGTGCTGATCATAAGTTTGCCCGCTTCCCAATCCGTTTGTCAATCACGATTGGCCCAGGCAAGCAAACTGCAACTGGCGGCATTGCCCCCGATGGCAAGCCAACCACCCAAATGGCGATGCGCTTTCCTGCCGACGATTGGCTGGGCATTTGCCTTGAAATTCGCGACTTTTTGCAACAGCACCAAGGCCGATTGGAGGCCTATCGCAAATCAACTCAGCGCGAACGGCTTGAAAACCGCCGCAAAGATAGTCCTGCTCACAGCGCTGCCGCTTGAGTATTGATAGATACATGACGAGTTTTTACGTTAAAACGGAGGATCTACTACTATGGCCAAGGATCTCAACAAAGTTCAATTGACTGGGCGTTTAGGTGCAGACCCTGAGATGCGTTTTACGCCCCAAGGCACTGCTGTCACTACCTTTCGGGTGGCTTCAAACCGCTCGTGGAAAACAGCTGAAGGCGAACAACGTGAAGATACCGAATGGTTTTCAATTGTCGCGTGGAATAAACTCGCCGAAATTTGTAATCAATATTTGAATAAAGGCACTCGCGTTTATATCGAAGGCCGATCACAAACCCGCTCGTGGGTTGAGGAACAAAGCGGTCAAACCCGCTATAAAACCGAGATTGTGGCCAATGATATGATTATTCTCGATGGCCGGCGCGAGGGCGTGGCTTACAACGCTGAGGAGCCAGAAGAAGAATGGGCTAGCCCGCCTGAGCCAGCTCCAGTTGCCCGACCTGCCGCTGCCCGACCTGCTGCCCCTGCTCGCAGCAATGGCAATGGTGGTAGTGCTGCTCCCGCCAAAGCACCAGCTCGTAGCGCTGCTCCAGCTGCAACCCAAACACGGCCAGCCTCGCGCAAGCCAGTGGTAACCGACGAAGACGACTTGCCGTTTTAAATTATTGCTTGGCTCCCGATTGCAACACCACCGTCCTGCACGACGGTGGTGTTCGCTTAAGCTCTATACAATGTGCACAAAGCTATTCACAAATTTAACAATTGACAGCCAAGGAAGCGCTTGCATGAGTTGCCACACTATGCCATAATTCAGCATCAGATTGTGCAAATTGCTAGAGAGGCGATTTTTAACTAAAATCGTCGCCAAGTTTAGGTATCGATCGTGGCAACTCTATATGAAATTTGGCGCTTGGCCTTACCGCCAACAACCAGCCTACGAGCTGGCGAGGCCAACACCCTTGCAGTGCGGGCAGTTGTGCTGGCACGCCCAACCCAACCAGCCCTCCCCGATCTTGCTGGCTCCGAAGTTGTGCTCGTTAGTACAACCGTCTTGGATTCGTTGCGGCTTTCGTTAGCACGCTTGATTGAGCGTTTGAATGGGACTTCGGTGTTGGCGGTTGGCCTCACCGGAATGGTTGATGAACGGGCAGTGGCGGCGGCGGAAACTGCCAATATTACCTTGTTTGAATTGCCACATAACGCCGATTTACGCATGGTGCAACGTGAAAGTGAGCGGTTGCTCTCTGATCCTGAAGCCCAATATGAACGCCGAGCCGCTCAGCTCTATAGTGCTTTAACCACGAATGGATTGAGTGAGGGCCGCACAACGCTCTTGCGCATGCTTGAACTTTGGACTGGCCATAGTGTGGTTTTTCCGGCTGATGCGGGGATGCCAACCACCGTGCCAGTGCTGCTGGATGGACATCGCGTGGGATTTCTGGGCAGCATCGGCAGCCATCCGTGGGATGCAGGGGCGCTCGAACAAGGCTCAGCCGCATTATCGTTGCTACTCGATAAAGAACGGGCAATCGAAGCCACCGAGGATCGTTTGCGTGGCAGCGTGCTTGAATCGTTGTTGGCAGGGATTCCCTTGGATGTGCCTGGCCAACGGCGGGCAGCTGAGCAAGGCATTTTGCTCGATTCAGCTTATGCCCTAGCTGCTTTACGCCCCCAAGATTCCTTGCAGATCGATCGGGTGATGGCGGCGGTGCGCCGAGCTTGCGATCGCTTGCGCTATCCGGCGTTTATCGCTGATCACGATGGAATTATTGTGTTGGCCATGCCGATCGATAGCCTTGATAATCCTGAGCAGCGGTTGCGCGAGGTTCACAGCGCCTTGCATGAAGCCAGTTGGGTACTTGATGGCGGCTTCGGCATTGCATCGGAAAACGGCGCATGGTCAGGGGCTTGGGCCGAGGCAATCGGCGCATTACGGTTGGGCCGCGAATTACTAGGGGCGGGCGTGTTGGCTGGTGGAGCCGAATTAGGCGTTTATCGGCTACTACTGAGCGTGGCAGACTCAGCTCGTGCTAGAATGTTTTATGATCGGACGATTGGCCCATTAGCTGCTCATGATGCCAAACAAGATGGCGACCTGTTGTACACCCTACAAATGTTCTTTGCTTATCTTGGCAACCATAGTCAGGCCGCAGCAGCGCTGCATATTCACCGTAATACCCTCCTCTATCGGCTTGGTCGAATTGAAAATATTACATCGCATCATCTCGACCGTGCGCCTGATCGGCTGGCATTACAGTTGGGTTTAGCCCTGCATCGGATCTATCAGAGCCAAAAGCCTGATCTAAAAAAGGCGTAGAATAGAGGACAATCGAAGGAGCAGGCGCTATCGTGGCGATAGCGTCCAACATTGTTGTACTCGACACACGATTGTTCGGAGGATTGTATGCGGCTCTGGCGTAAAACAGTGGTACGGGCAACGCTCTTGTTCAGTGATTCTGGGGTAATGGTTGAAGCCTACGATGAATATATGTTTAGTGAAACCTCGCCACCCTTAGTTGTCGGTAAATATCGCGAAATTCCTGCGCCACGTGGCGCTGCGGTCTTTGCGATTCAATTTACCCATGTGATCACCGAAATCTTTCAGGCGCTCCAAACCTTTAAACTTCAATACTACTTGCCTCAACAACCTAATTCGTTTTTGGAAGATTATCTGAGTGGGCCAGGGGCTGATGCTGATCTATCGTTGCGGGCAGTCGCAAGCGGAGCCGATTCGCTTAATCGTGATCAAAAACGGGTGATTTGTACCCTATTATCGAAAAGTGACCCACAAGCATGGGAGCGTTCACGCGAATTTCGGCAACTGTTAGAAAAATAGGTGCTGGATGCCATTTGATTGTGGCAGCCAACGCCCTAGCCAAATTGACAATGACTCAAGATTTCACCATAATGGTGCAAGATTCACTCATTGGACAATGGTTTAAACGTTATGGCGCAACCAATAGATTTGCTGGTTTTGGCAGTATCGCGGGTGAAAAAAGGTGTGGCCTTAGCAGGCATGAGCACCGAAGCTCACCCGATTACTGGTCGGGTGTGGATCGATATTGTGCGGGCTGATGGCCCACTACAATTGAGCGATCTAACGTTCGCTGATGGTTCGTTGATCAAACCTGGTGATGTCGTGCGTTGGGAAGGCTTGGAGCCGCATCCACAACCGCCATTTGTTGAGCAATGGGCGATCAGCGCTGCTTCCAGCAAACAGTTGCTGCGACATATCACACCAGAACGTTATGCCAAATTTTTACCAGAGCATCTCGACCAAGATCCGGCGGCGGTACTCGAACGCCGCGAACGCTCGTTATGCCTAATTCAAGCCCACGAAGTGCATGCGATGTTTGAACGGGAAGAAAAACGCTTCAAAAGCTATATGCTGTTTGATTTGCTAGGCTTGGAAAGCGTTGATGAAACTCCAGTGACTGATGTGGCTTGGCGTGCCTTTGGTCAACAATGGATGCAATCTGAAGGTGTCGATGAATTAGCCTTTGATCCCGATGATTTACAGGCTCGCTTTGGGCCAATTTATCTGGTGATTGGGATTCATGGCAATAGTTTGTTGGTACGTGGGGTTCACACGGTGCCAGCCTATGCCGCAAGGATCGACCCAACTCGGCTGTAAGGGAGGGCATGATGGCGCTTAAGCCGTTTCGCCTAAAACAATCGACCATCGTACCGCTAAGCGTAGCTGAGGTTTGGGAAATTGCTGCGCAAACCAGCAAAGTTAACCACGCCGTTGGCCTGCCACCGTTGGTTTATAGCGAACGAACACGCAGCGATGGTGTGCGCGAGGTGGTTGGTACTGCCCGCCAATATGGCCTGCCAGTACAATGGGTCGAGCATCCCTTTGAATGGATTTACCAAAAAGAGCTGTGGGTTGAACGAGTTTTTGAGCATTTTCCTCCGTTAGATCGCTTGATTGGTGGCACAATTCTCATCCCGCATACCTCGATTAGTACCGAAGTTGAAACGTTTGTCGATGTTTTTCCCAAGAATCTGCTGGGCTACCCAGTTGGTTGGTTTGTGGCTAATCAGATGATTACTGGGCAAGCGGCTTTTTTTCGCTCAGTGGCCCAAAAGCCCAATGCTGCCAACTATTTTCCGCCAGCTCGCAAAGTTCGCGCTAATCGTAATGTGTTGCAGGAGTTGCGTAACCGTATGCGCGATTTACCCTGCGATCAGCAATTAATCGATCGTTTGTTTGAGTTGATTCAAACTCAACGCGATGAAGATGTTGCCACCATGCGACCATTTGTGTTGGCTGATGCCTGGGGCGCTGAACGACTTAACCTGCTGCGAGTTTTTTTATATGCCACTTGGACGGGCCTGCTCGATATGAATTGGGATGTGTTATGCCCCAATTGTCGGGTTGCCCGCGAACCCTCGCCGCATTTGCGCGACCTAACTGCGACCGCCCATTGTGAAGTCTGCAATATTCGCTACGATATCAATTTTGATGAGTATGTTGAATTGCGTTTCTCGGTCAATCCCAAGGTGCGCAGTGCTAGCAATGCAACCTTCTGTGCACTTGGCTCACCAGCTTTGAATGAGCATATCGTAGCCCAAGCACGGCTCAAGCCCAACGAACAACGTGAATTAACGGTTCAGCTTGGGGCTGGTGGCTATCGCTTGCGCATGTTAGGGATTGAGCAACGCTGCGCGATTCAAGCCCACGCTGCTGGTGCAACCAACGCCACGATCAATTTAACTGCCGCTGGCCCAGATCAAGCGGCATTAAATGTGGCAAATCGACCAGTAAGCCTGAATGTGCATAACACCACCGATCGCGAACAACTGTTGATTATCGAGCACGATGCTTGGGGCGTTGGTCGGGTCAGTGCCTCATTGGTTTCGACTTTGCCCGAATTCCGCTCATTATTCTCATCGGAAGTTTTAGCACCTGGCTTGGGTTTGGCAATCAAAAATCTGACAATCTTGTTTAGTGATATTAAAAATTCAACCCCGATGTACGAAAAGCATGGCGACTCAAGCGCCTATGCCATGGTGCGCGACCATTTCGATGTGCTATTCAAGGCGATCGAACAACACAATGGCTCGATTGTAAAAACGATTGGCGATGCAGTAATGGCGGTATTTGCTAGCCCAAGCGATGGCGTTTCGGCTGCCTTGGCAATTCATCATAATATGCAGCAAGCCAACCAAGCTCGCCCTGAGCGTCCGCCAATTGTAATCAAAATTGGCCTGCATACAGGAACTTGTATTGCAGTTAATGCCAACGAAGTGCTTGACTACTTTGGCACAACCGTCAATGCTGCGGCACGTGCTCAAGGCCTCAGTGTTGGCGATGATGTAGTATTGACTTCCGATGTGATGGAATCGGCAGGTGTGCGGACAATCCTCAGCCAACACGATCTGCTAAGCGAACCTTTCACTCACAATCTCAAAGGCATATCGCAAGTATTTACGCTCTATCGGCTGATGCCAATGGCTCAACGCGAGCATCGAGCATAGAAAATGAGATAGCAGGCACGATTGTTAATGTCGTAAACAATTTTGATCAGGCTAAATGGCAATCGCGTTTTGGCCAATATCGAAATACCTAAATTCTATATTGTGATTGAGAGAGTGTGCTATGACAACCGATCTGTTGCAGACTGCCCGCCATGCATTGCAAGACCATAATTATCCCTTAGCTCAACAGCAATTGATTACACTTGTGCGTGCTAATCCTCAAAATGGCGAAGCATGGTGGCATTTAGCACAAACGTTTGATGACCCCCTAAAACGCCAAGATTGTTTGGAGCGTGCTCAGCGTCATGGCTACTCACCACCAGGAGCGATAGCCGAACCTGAAATCATTTTGCCATGGGAACAAACTGATGCATGGAATAGCCCTATGCCAGTGCCTAATCCCTCAACTGCGGTTGCGCCACCACAGCCAAGCAGTTCTGGGGCTGCTAATCCGAGCCAGCCAGCACCAAGTGCTGCGCATCAGTTGCCAGCTGCACCACCCTACCCAACGCTTAAACCAGCCGATCTACGCCAAATTGTCAGTATTCTGAAAAGCCCAGTATCACGAGATCAGCAAGTTCAGTCGGTTATGGGCATGTTTCATTGCTCTGTTGAGCATGCAGATACGCTCTTGCAAGGGGTTGCTTACCACTACCCTGAGCAGTTTGCTAGCCCAATTAAGCGCAACCTCTATAGAATCTCGCTTGAAGCGGCTAGTGTTCTTTTAGGTGTGATATTGATACTGATTGCGGGCTTTTTGATGTTCAATCCAGACCGGACTTCTAGCCTTAAATGGCCAGTTCGCCTGTTTTTCGTGGGCATCTTTATTACGCTGACCGCATCCTATCGCGTATTTAGGCTGATGTATAACACTCCTGAACAGTAGTCGTGGCACAGCATTTGCTTTTATAGAATTGTGTAAAAGACAGATAGTTGTAGTGATAACAAAGGAGTTAGCAATGAGTAACTTAGGCGAACGGATTAAAGGTAAAGCTGAAGAAATATATGGCGATGCCAAAGAACGGCTTGGCGATGCCTTAGATAACGAACAAATGCAAGCTGAAGGCCGCGCAACCGAACTCAAAGGCGAAGCTCGCCAAGAGGCCGCCAAAGCCGCCGAACGGCTCGGTGGTATGACCGATGAAGCCAAAGGCAACCTCAAACAAGTAGCTGGCGATTTGTTGAACAACGAACAAATGCAAGCTGAAGGCATCGCTGAAGAGCTTAAAGGCGAAGCCCGCCGTAAAGCCAACCAATAAGCTATCAACGACTCCCTAGCAATAGCTCACCTAACGCCACCATGAATTGGTGGCGTTAGGCTTTTATGGTGATTTTGGCTGTAGTACCCGCCCAAAATGCCACCATTGTGGCTCTATCTCAGGTAGAGTAAAACAAATGGAGGCATCTATGAATCGTTCAAGCTCATTCTTAGCCTTGTTAATCGTGGCAATCTTGCTGATTCCAACAGCATCACAAGCAACCACCACCACTCCAACTCGGCACTTTATCGATCAGCCTTGGCTAAACCTTTATTACACAAATTTGGTATGGGAAGATACTGGCAAATGTCGCGCAATGTTTCGCGTGAAAGCCAGCGATTTGTGCACCCACGGCCCTGATTCGCCTGAATCGCAAATTGTCGAAAGCTGGGCTAATCAATTAATTAATCCTAACAATCAAATACATGTGTCAATAGAGCAATCATCCCAACCTTGCCTTGACGATAGTACCAACGACTATCGAACTCAAGTTTTATATGTGCGGGCTAGCAATGCCCAAGACAACAGCACGATCATCGCGCCGGTTTTACGCAAGCATTTATTGAGCGTTGATGAAATTTATAACCAAAGTGCCCAACTCACCAGTGGCCAACGCCATATTCGCTGGCAACTCAACCAAGCCTGCCAAATTGATGTCCAGCACGTGGTCATTCCACCAGCAGCTGATGACGATTTTGGGGCAACGATCAATGCTGTGGCTGCCCAAGGGTTTAACCGTGATGATCGTAAATATTTGATGTTTGTGGAAGCACGCTATTACTGTGGGATTGCCACGGTGCAGCATGATACCCAACCAAGCAACGCCAATTTGAATAACCACAGCGTGGCCTATGCACGGATTGACGCTGGCTGTTGGAATGTTCGCGTAGTTGCTCACGAACATATGCATATGATTGGCGGGGTTCAGCCAAGTGCGCCACATACAACCAATAGTTGGCATTGCACCGACGAATGGGACATTATGTGCTACTCCGATGCCCCGTCGTATCCAGAGCTAGAAATTGCCTGCCCTGAGCACAGCATTCGCGATATTTTCGATTGTGGTAATGATGATTATTTTCATACCAACCCAGCCGCCGATAATTACCTCGCCAGCAATTGGAATAGCGCCAATAGCCTGTTTTTAAGCCAAAAGAGCCAATATTGGCAGGTTTATCTGCCAGTTGCCACCGATTAAACGGGCCGGACTACCCATGCCAGTCCTTGTTAGAACTAGTAGTAGTACAGTATTGGTAAGTGCCTTGTAGTGTTAGCGAAATATGCCTTTAGGGCTATAGGCAGTTTGGTCAATAAGCCGTAGCCTAAAAGCCTGATTGATTGAATTATGTTGAATGGGCACATGTATGAACACACTGGCTAATGCTGCACTGATTCCCCTGCTGATCGCTGCCAAACAAGCAGACCGAGGTGCGTTCGTCCAAATCTATGAGCATTATCGCAATGCCTTGCTACGTTTTTTCTATGCCCATTGCAGCAGTGCTGATCTGGCTGAGGAGTTGAGTAGCGAGCTATGGTTGCGAGTGGTGGAGCATCTACCACACTTCAATTTACCACTCGAGCATGCCGATTTGGCCTTTACTGGCTGGCTCTTTCAGATTGCGCGGCATCTGCTCACCGATGGTTATCGCCAACGCCAGCGTCAAGCCTATGAACCACTCAACGAGGCAACCGCGTTGGCCAACTCCGACCCAACCGCAATTAGCGAGTTGCACGCAATTCAAGCATCGTTAGTCCATGCCTTAGCGGCGCTCACGCCGGATCAACGCGAAGTGGTGTATTTGCGCTTTTTTGCTCACTACACCAGTGCCCAAGTCGCTGCCTGTACTGGCCGAACCGAATATGCGGTTAAATCGTTGCAATATCGCGCCTTACATACCCTCGCCCGTTCGACTGAGCTTCGGCAATGGTATCTTGGTGAAAAAGAGTCATTGTTTAAATTTAGCGTGTAATGAAAACCTTTCCAATACAGGACTAATGGTCTATCGGCAAGCCATAGCGAAAAACCACTCCTCACGTTTTACCTAGCAGAATCACAACAGAAGGAGCCACCCATGTCAGCAAAACCAACCAACGAATGGCGTTTCAAAATCTTGCTTGCTAGCCTTGTGATCATTTTTATGTTTGCAGGCTTGAGCCAAGCTAGCGGCAAAACCAGCCCACTAGACCATGGTATCGATAATCCATATCCAATGCCAACTCGTACTCGCGTGCGGGACTGTCAAGTAGATTGTGTATTTCGCCCCATTACCCCGGAAAGCGTCCGTCAAAGCGAATGGCCAATTGGTTGCGAATCCGTGCCCAGTTTGGCAGCGTGACCCATTTTGCAGTGATATCGCG